>NC_020409.1:610000-910000 GCF_000341895.1 Pseudodesulfovibrio piezophilus C1TLV30
GAATGGATTCCTATGCGCCAAGATTGCACAGCCTTGGACTGAAAGCGACCATTGGAAAAGGAAAGCGCAACGATGAAACCCGTCAAGCCATGCAGAATCATACTGCAGTTTATTTTGGCGCAACGGGTGGAGCTGGTGCTCTTCTCTCGAATTCCATCGTCAAATCCACTGTTATTGCATTTGACGAACTCGGTCCCGAAGCTATTCGTGAGATGAAAGTCAAAGACTTTCCACTTCTTGTCATCAATGACTCTCATGGCGGGGAGCTTTATGCCGTCCCGGATCGCAAAGCTGCAGGCATTGAATAACAAAATCTAACTACAAGGAGATAGAAATGGCTTTATTTACCAAACAGGAAGCTCTCGATTACCACTCCATGGGGAGAAAGGGGAAAATCGAAGTTGTCCCAGTCAAACCTTGCGCAACACAAAAACACTTATCCATGGCATACAGCCCTGGTGTGGCTGAAGCCTGCCTTGAAATCGCTGAAGATGAGACAAAATCCTATGAGTATACTGCACGAGGCAATCTGGTTGCAGTTATTTCCAATGGAACAGCGGTTCTTGGATTGGGAAATATCGGCGCAGCAGCGGGCAAACCGGTTATGGAAGGCAAAGGTGTGCTCTTCAAGGTCTTTGCCGACGTTGACTGCTATGACATCAACCTCGATGTGACCGATCCTGACAAACTCATTGAAATTGCAAAATCAATGGAACCGACTTTTGGTGGTATCAATCTCGAAGATATCAAATCTCCGGAATGCTTCTACATTGAGGAGACTTTAAAAAAGGAAATGAACATTCCTGTCTTCCATGACGATCAGCACGGCACAGCTATTGTGACTGCCGCAGGCATGATGAATGCCGTGGAAATTTCAGGAAAAAAAGCTCAGGACCTTCGGGTTGTCGTCTCAGGCGCAGGGGCCTCGGCCATTGCATGCACCAATCTATACCGAAACATGGGAGTCAAACCTGAAAATATTGCCATGTTTGATTCACGTGGACATATTAACAAGTCTCGCACTGACTTGAATAAATTCAAACAACAATATGCTACGGATATCGAGTATGGATCTCTTGCTGAAGCCATGGTTGGTGCGGACTGCTTCCTCGGCTTATCTGTCAAGGACATGGTGTCCAAAGACATGGTCAAATCCATGAGTGACAATTGCCCGATCATATTTGCCTGCGCCAACCCTGATCCGGAAATAACATACAACGACGCCAAGGAGGCCCGCCCGGATTGCATCATGGGCACAGGTCGCTCCGACTATCCAAATCAAGTCAACAATGTACTTGGATTCCCTTTTATTTTCCGTGGAGCGCTTGATTGCGGAGCAACTGCCATTACGGAGGAAATGAAGCTAGCGGCAGCCCAAGCCCTTGCAGACCTGGCCAAGGAAGAGGCTCCTCAATCCGTATGCGATGCTTATGGCGTCGATAAACTTGAATTCGGTCGTGACTATGTCATCCCCAAAGCGCTTGACCTTCGTCTGATCGAATATGTTTCCGTGGCAGTGGCCAAGGCCGCCATGGAGGCTGGCATTGCACGAAAGCAACTCAATCTTGATGAATATCGGAAAGAGTTGCGTCAACGCATTGCTGACTCCACGAAACGAGTGAGTTCCTTTGTGGATTCATACGACCTTGGGATTTAGCATCAATCCTTCCGGGCGGGGAGTTGCGGCCCTGCCCGGCCCTGAAGACCTCAGGGAGCCAGCACTGGGATTGCTGTCCAACACGCGGTGATGAACACCGCAAGACAAGAGAGGAAAAACAATGAGTGCTCAAGCTGCAGAGAGCGGAAATGGCAAAATCATCGGGTTTATTTTAGGCCCCGTCATCTTTGTCTTAATGCTCATCATTCCGGCTCCGGAAGGCATGAAAGTCGAAGCATGGCGGGTAGCAGCCGTCACTGCTCTCATGGCCATCTGGTGGATCACCGAAGCGATTCCCATTCCTGCGACATCGCTCCTCCCTATCGCCATGTTCCCCCTGCTCGGGATCATGAAATCTGCGGCCGCGACCGCTCCTTACGCCAACCATCTTATTTATCTTTTCATGGGTGGTTTTTTCCTGGCTGTGACTATGGAACGATGGAATCTGCACAGACGTGTCGCCCTCTACACTATCCGTGCAATAGGCACCAGCCCCGGACGAATGATCATGGGATTCATGGTCGCCACGGCCTTTCTGTCCATGTGGGTCTCCAATACCGCGACCACAATGATGATGGTCCCTATCGGAATGGCTGTCATCCAACAGGCAACAGGCTTTGAATCCAGTGATCTCCGTTCCAGCACCAATACCGGGCCGGAAGCGAACTTTGGAAAATGCCTCATGCTGGGTATCGCGTATGCAGCCTCCATGGGTGGAGTCGGCACTATCATTGGTACTCCACCAAACACAGTCATGGCAGGTATGGTCGAAAAAATGTTTGGTGTTGAAATAGGATTCGGCCAATGGATGCTCTTCGGAGTTCCTCTTGCCACCATTATGGTCCTTTTGTCCTGGTTTATATTGACGAAATGGCTCTTCCCCATGGGAAGCATGCAAATTGCCGGTGGGGACAAGATTATTAATGATGAAGTCAAGAAACTTGGTCCCATGTCATCAGAAGAAAAGAAAATTGTAATCGTAGGCTGCTTTGTCGCCGTATTCTGGTTGGCACGTGGCTTTCTCAAAAAAGTTCCTTTCATCATCGATGCCATGCCCCACTTCGGGTACATCCATGATGCAACAATCGGTATCCTTGGTGCCTTGATTCTGTTCGCTCTGCCTACAAACTTCAAAAAAGGTGAATTCCTTCTGGATTGGAAAACAGCAGTCAAAATCCCTTGGGATGTCATCTTGCTCTTTGGTGGAGGTCTTGCCATTGCTAACGGTTTTGCAAAGACAGGACTTGCCTCCTATATAGCTTCTCAACTTGGAGCTTTAGAAGGAACAAGTATTCTCATTTTTGTGGCTGTTGTTGTCTTGATCACTATCTTCCTGACGGAAATAACTTCAAATACCGCTACGGCAACTCTGCTTGTCCCAATCATGGGAAGTGCAGCCATTGCCATGGGAGTCCATCCATACGCTACAATCGTCGGAGCTTGTGTCGCTGCATCATTTGCCTTCATGCTCCCGGTTGCCACCCCTCCAAATGCCGTTGTCTTCGGCAGTGGATGTGTTTCAATCAAACAAATGGCAAAAGCCGGTTTATGGTTGAATATCCTTGGAACCATTCTAATCACGGCATTTGTCGTATACTTCCTGCCCGTCATCTGGGGTGTAGACCTCAATGTCGTACCGGATTGGGCTGTCATGCCTAAATAATATCCTGCCTACGGGCGACCAACCGGTCGCCCGTAGGTTCAGCCCCCGGTCATCAATTTTATTACTTGAGCTGCCGTAATCTTACGGCGGAGAGGAAAGATGCGCTCAAAATCGAAGATAATTCCGATCATATTGGTAGCTGTTCTTCTCTTGGTGGTAGCTATTTTCGGCTACGTTCATCCAGGAAAAACACAACACATGCCAGTACGGATACTTTTTGAAAACAATGGGGGGAAAGTCATATTCTCCCACCTGATACACCACCGGGATTACAAAATAGATTGTGCCACATGTCATCATGACAAAAAACAGAAACCTCTCTCACAAGATGACACTGCGTTACATTGTGGCTCCTGTCACCCGAATGAATTTAATGAAGAATTCATTGCCAGTCACATGGATTCCTTTCCAGATGAAACATACTGTGTCCGATGCCATCATACTGAATTTGCCGAAGTTATCTTTAATCACGAAGAACACAAAGAATATGCTGACGACTGCTCTGATTGTCACCATGGCAAAGAAATAGAACCCACCCCTCAGCGATGTTCTCACTGCCATAAGTCCCATGATATCAATGGACTGATCAGTATGCGACAAGCAGGACATCAAAGCTGTGCAAATTGTCATGAGGATATGTTTGAGACTGGATTATCAAGCTGCAAATCATGCCATGTCCAAGTGGATATGACCAAATATGAAGGAGACTATACATCCTGCAATTCATGCCATGAAGCCGAAGCACGAGAATTGGTTCTTCCACGTATGAATGCATTTCATGATCAATGCCTCTCCTGTCACGAAAAAGAAGGAGCTGGCCCATATGGTCCCGACGATTGCAACAAATGCCACATTAGTAGGTAATCAGAACAATGAATATCCAAGATATCCTTCCAATTAAACAGGCGGAATTCACCCTGATGCAATATTGTCCCCTGGTGACATGTGGGCAAACCGTCAAACGAGGGCAAAGGTTGGCGACCTCTTCAATCCAAGGCATGGGTGATATCCATTCACCCGTGGCAGGGCGAGTCAGCCATCTTGATTCATTCCGTATCCGTATAACAGCCGAAGGTAACGAAGAAGTAGATTTTACTGATCTCAATAAATTCAAAGGACAGCAACTCTATAAAAAACTTCTTGAACTTGGAGCCGACATTCCTCCCATAGCCGAGGTCGAGACTCTTATCATCAATAGCGTTGATGCAGAAATTGGTGTTCTGACTCGTAAGGAACTTCTGGTTACGTCTCAAGCCCCTCTTGAATGTGGACTTGAAGTCATTCAAACCCTCTACAAACCAGAACTGACTGTCATGGCAACACTCAAAGGCACATCAAATTCACTGGGAAACCTCCTCTGCGTCGAAATCTCGGACCAATACCCGGCAGGACTTGATCCCCTGGTAGCCTTAGCCGTAACCGGCATTGAATCACCAGAAAAGACACTCGTGGTTGACTTGGAAACGCTATTCCACATTGGCCGAATTATGGAAACCGGACTCCCTTTATTTGAAACAATGGTCACAATTGGTAAAGAAGCACACATTGTCCCTCTTGGCTTGGCAGTCGGTGACATTTTAGAACATTTTGGAGAAAAATTAGTTGATCACGACAGGATCGTCCTAGGAGGCGCTCTGCGCGGTGCAGCTGCGGCATCAGCGACGCAAGGAGTAGATCGAAAGACCAATGCCATTACACTTATTCGAACCCCTGTCCCAATCGCACTGGATGCGGCCTGTGTTGGGTGTGGAGAATGTGTCCGACACTGCCCCGCCCGTCTCGATCCTGCCATGATTACCAGCTATGCAGAATTTGGCCTCTATGAAAAAGCTGCCGAAGAATTTGTAAACACTTGTTTTGAATGTGGACTCTGTGGCTTTTTTTGCATCGCACACCGCCCCATGCTCCAGTATATACGCTTAGCAAAAAAGGAATTGGCCCTTGGTACAGTCAAATCCAGGGAGGAGGGAGCACTATGAAGCCAATTATCCCATTTCATCTGACAGTATCTGTCCCGCCCCATCGTCATTACGGCACTTCAATACGCGGCAGGATGTTTGCCATTCTACTGGCTATGCTTCCGGCAGCAACCATGGGGCTAGCCAACTATGGCATGCCAGCTCTTAGGGTCATGTGTCTTTCTATGAGTGCTGCAATTTTCACAGAAGCTCTCTGTCATTGGCTTATGGAAAGTAAAAGTGAACTTGAGAATCTCCATGCCTTTATCGTGGGATTATCCTTTGCATTCCTCTTACCGGCATCAGCACCTTGGTGGCTTGTCACTTTTGGAAGTGCCACTTCCATAATTCTCGGAAAAATGATTTTTGGCCCCCTCGGTGGAAGCCCTTTTTGTGCTCCTCTCATCGGATGGGCGGTTTGCCGAATCTCATGGCCTGCTTTCATGGATATTGATGCTTCCATGCTTTCTGCCGACCTGACATTCCCCCTGGCCCAACTCAAGGACTTCGGACTGAACTCGGTCATGATAACCGATACAAAACAACTTTTTCTGGGCAAACAGCTTGGGGGATTAGGTGCTGTTCAAATAGCCGGAATCTTGCTTGGTGGCATTATCCTCGTGGCTAAGAGGCATGTTTCATCCATCATTCCAATGGGGGTCATCGGCGGAGTCTGTATCACCGCTGGACTCTTCAACATGCTCAATCCAAACATTTACGCAACACCCGGCTTCCACCTCCTGACCGGATCAACACTTTTCGGAGCCTTTTTCCTCGCAACCGATGGTTCATCCTCACCCAACAGACAAATCCCCATGCTCCTCTTCGGCTTACTCATCGGGATAATGATTGTTCTTATTCGAATTTATGGTTCATACCCGGATGGCGTCCCTTTTGCCATTTTAATAGCAAACCTTTTTACTCCGGTTTTCGAGCGAATTCGCCCCCGGCCCTTTGGTGTGAGGTGACATATGAAAGAAATGATGAAAATGATGCTTGTTCTTTCTCTTATCTGTGGCTTTGCAGGGATTTCTCTTGCCGCACTGAAGGAGATCACCTCACCTGTAATCGAAGAGCAGGTACTGACCTTTGTTCAGGCTCCGGCAATTGAGTATGTGCTGAAGAGCCACGACAATGACCCCATAAAAGACCGAAAAAAATATTCTCTGAATACTCGAGTAGTGACAGTATTTCCAGGCATAAAGAATGGAATCCTCGAAAGCATAGCATTTGAAACTTCTGGCAAAGGATATGGCGGAAATATCGGTGTCATGGTTGGTTTTGATATCTCTACTCAAACTCTTTCAGGCATTGGCATCACAACCCTGAAAGAAACTCCGGGCCTTGGTTCCCGTGTTGCCGAACATGGTTATACGACACAATTCAGAGGCCACCCAATCCAATCCATAGCTCTCAAAAAAAATGGTGGAGATATAGACGCTGTAGCAGGGGCAACCATCTCGTCAACCGGCACAGTCGCTGCGGTTCAAGATGCAATATCTCTCTTTATGCAACTCAAAACAGAACTTGCCGACGGCTGGTCCTAGGCTGACAAATGCCTCATTCGGAGAAGACAATGAATCAATTATGGAAAGAATTTTCCAAAGGACTCTGGAAAGATCTCCCCCCCTTCAAACTGGTCCTCGGCCTCTGTCCAGTCCTTGCTGTCACGAATACGACTCAAAATGGCCTTGGCATGGGGGTGGCTGTTATCTTTGTACTCACCCTCTCAAACCTCGTGGTTTCATTACTACGAAAGATAATTCCCTCGAAGGTCCGTATTGCCTGTTTTATTGCTATCTCCGCTTCGCTTGTCGTGGCGGTTGAACTTCTTATGCAAGCATTTGCTTATCCTCTCTACCAACAACTCGGCATCTTTGTTCCTTTGATAGTGGTAAATTGTATAATCCTCGGGCGAGCTGAAGCTTTTGCTTCCAAAAATTCCCCACTTATGGCCATGGCCGATGGCATGGGGATGGGGGTCGGATTCACCATGTCGCTCACGTTTCTCGGGGCTCTTCGTGAAATTCTTGGAACCGGAAAACTCTTTGGTACGTACGTTGCCTGGGGAGACTTCGAACCCGTCGGATTAATGGTCCAGGCACCTGGAGCTTTTGTCAGCCTCGGAATTCTACTCGCCTTGATGACGTTTGTTGAAAACATACAGCGAAAACGCAGAGGGTTAGCCGCAATAGAAGGTCCTACACACGATTGCGGAGCGTGCGGCGGATGTGGCAAAGCGTCAAACTGTTCATAGTGGAGCATAAACAATGCAAGATTACTTTCTTCTCTTTATTGGTGCAATGTTCGTCAACAACATTGTTCTGGCCCAATATCTCGGGAATTGTCCTTTCATAGGCACATCCAAAGAGTCAGGTGTTGCAATCGGCATGGGTGGAGCCGTTGTCTTTGTCGCAGTTATGGCCACAGGGATTACATGGTTGGTTCAACACCATCTGCTTATCCCCTTTGGACTCGGTTATCTTCAAACATTGGCCTTTATTCTGGTTATTGCAGCATTAGTCCAATTTGTAGAAATGTTTCTCAAAAAAATGATTCCTCCTTTATACAAATCCCTAGGCATATTTTTACCTCTCATTACAACAAATTGTGCAGTCATGGGTATCGCTCTGATCTGTCAGCGAGAGGAATTCGGTCTGCTCCGATCCGTACTTTTCGCCTTTGCTTCCGGACTTGGCTTCATGCTCGCTCTGGTTCTTCTCGCTGGAATTCGTGAAAAACTGGCCGTTCGAAGACTCCCAGTATCCATGAGAGGAACGCCTATCGGTTTGATAATGGCAGGGCTGATGTCCCTGACTTTTTTCGCTTTCAAGGGAATGATTTAAAATCAAAAAATTTGAAATACAGTAGAGCCGACACCATTCATCAGAGGAACTAATCATATGATATTAATATCAGGACTCACTCTTTTCAGCATAGGTCTTGGAGCTGCTGCAATATTGGGTATAGCTTCGAAACTCCTCTACGTAAAAGAAGATCCACGGATTAATTTGATTGAAGAGTCCCTCCCCGGAGCCAATTGCGGTGGCTGTGGCTTCCCTGGGTGTTCAGGTGCAGCAGCAGCAATTGTGGCTGGCAAGGCTCCTGCGACAGTCTGTATTGTTGCCGACTCTGAAATGAGTCTGCTTGTTGCAGGAATTATGGGGCAGGAGGTTATTGAAAGAGAACCGGAACTCGCTATCCGGGATTGCTCAGGAGGAATGCGTGCATCCGATTCCTTCCATTATGAAGGAGCACATGACTGCCGAGCCGCCCATCTCCTCTATGGTGGTTCAAAATCCTGTCCTGAAGGATGTCTCGGCCTGGGAACCTGTATGCGGGCCTGCCCTTTCGATGCTATCCAAATGAATGACCAGAATCTTCCAATCATTGATCCATTGGCATGCAAGGCATGTGGAAACTGCGTTGACGCCTGCCCTCGTGGAGTTATTGGTGTAGCTGGAATCTCTGCTCGTCTGCTCCATCTCAACCTCACATCAGACTGTCTTGCCCCATGTCGCCAAAAATGCCCTGCACAAATAAATATTCCCAGATATATTGAACAGATAAAATCTGGTGATTACAATGGTGCGATTATGACTATCAAAGAGCGTAATCCTCTTCTTCTAACGTGTGGACGAGTTTGTCCCCGCCCCTGCGAGACTGAATGCCGCCGTCAATATGTGGATGAGACCGTCGGTATAAACATGCTCAAAAGGTTTGTGGCAGATAGGGAACTTCATACAGGAAAACACCTCCCTATTTCCTGCGCCAAAGATACCGGGAAAAAAGTCGCCATCATCGGCGGAGGTCCAGCAGGCCTCTCATGCGCTTATTTTCTACGTCGACTGGGGCATCAACCAACCATTTTTGAAGCAATGCCAAAACTTGGTGGGCAGACCCGCTATGGCATTCCGGAATATCGCCTTCCTAAAGCAGATCTTGATTGGGAGATTCAAGGCATACTCGATCTTGGGATCGAAGCGAAAATGAATACAAAATTCGGTGTTGATTTTACCATTGAGACACTCAAAAAAGACAACTTTGAGACTATCTTCATTGGTATTGGAGCTTGGCAAGCTTCAGGTATGTATGCAGAAGGAGAAGACCTGAATGGTGTCATGGGCGGTATCGAATTTCTCACTGCACACGCCATGGGACAAAAGATTGAAACAGGAGAACATGTCATCGTCGTAGGAGGAGGAAATACCGCTATTGATGCTGCGAGGACCTGTATTCGTCTCGGGGCACAGGTCACTCTTATGTATCGACGAACTCGTGCTGAAATGCCTGCTGATATGGAAGAAATTATTGGAGCAGAAGACGAAGGAGTCCAGTTCAAGTTTTTGGCAGCCCCTGCGCGAGTCATTGGAGATGAAAAGCACCACGCCACTCATTTGGAGTATTATGAGATGGAACTGGGAGAACCAGATGAATCTGGTCGGCGAAAACCTATCAAGAAAGAAGGCTCTGAACAACGTATGTGTGCAAATCTGATTATCCCGGCCATAGGACAAAAACCAGATCTCAAGTGTCTTTATGAAAATGAAGAAGAAGGAAGCTGCCTTTTGGAAACAACCCGATGGCAAACAATTGTTGCAGATTCCGAGACTTTCGAAACAGCTATACCAGGAGTCTTTACTGCCGGAGATGTCTATACTGGACCTGATTTGGTCATATCGGCAATTGGCGATGGCAGAAAAGCCGCACGAGCCATGCACTACCATATGACAAAGGGCATTATTCCTCTCTCCGACCAGACACAAACAACAATGATCCCATATACGTTATTCAAGGAAGTTAGTGTTAAAGAAAAGAAAGAACGAGCGACTCTTCCTCTCCTTTGTTATGGCGAGGAAAGAAATTGTACATTCAATGAGGTAGAAGGGACTCTTTCGGAGAGACAAGCGCAAAAAGAGGCAGATCGCTGCCTTCGCTGCGGCTTGCTCTGCTATGATGGCGACTCTGCACAGGAAACTCAGGGAGTTTTGAACACATTTGAAGAATAAGGACAAAATATGCTTTCCCAGAAAGTAACATGACGCAGTATTCCCTCGACAACAATACGGCGCTCATGTCCGGGAGGGTTTTGCTGCGAAAACCCTCCCGCTTCCGGGAAAAGAAAAAGGACTCCTACGATGTTTCAAGGTAATAATATCAAGACCACACCATAAACAATGTTGACCATCAATACTATACGAGTATCTTGGCACCCTGTCTCCTGTCACACACTTGGATACAGGCAAAAAGGATTCCTGTTATGAACATTCTCGTTATCAATTGCGGCAGTTCTTCATTGAAATACCAGCTTCGAAATATAAACACCCAGAGAGTCATGGCGAGCGGCGTGGTGGAACGGATAGGTGAGTCCATGGGCCAAATCACACAAAGATCTTTTCCAGACAAATGGCCTGATACCAAGGATACGGAAGAATTGCCCATTCTCAATCACGAGGCTGCGATGAAGCTTATGGTTTCAAAACTCACCAATGGAGTTATCCAATCCCCTCATGAAATCGACGCAATAGGACATAGAGTTGTTCAGGGGGGTGAATCTTTCTCTCACCCAGTATTGGTCGATGAAAATGTCATGAATACGATCAAAGATAATATCCCACTCGCCCCCCTTCACAACCCTGCCAACCTCATAGGCCTTGAACAGGCAATGATCCTGTTCCCCGAAACACCAAATGTTGCAGTATTTGATACCGAATTCCATCAAACACTTCCAAGGCATGCCTATATGTATCCTGTGCCGAAGATATTTTATGAACAGTTCAAGGTACGCAAATACGGCTTTCATGGCACTTCACATAAATATGTTAGTAAAACAGCATCAGTCTTTATCGGACAAAAAATTGAAGAGACCAGTCTCATTACTGTGCATCTTGGTAATGGCTGCTCCATGGCTGCCATAAAAAATGGTAAATGCATTGAGACTTCTATGGGCTTGACTCCGTTGGCTGGCCTCATGATGGGGACTCGATGTGGAGATATTGACCCGGCTTTTCATATTTTTCTTGCAAAAAACAAAGGATTACCCCTCTCCGAGATTGATATATTACTCAATAAATCAAGTGGATTATTAGGAATATGTAGAAAGAACGACATGCGTGACATCCATGAAGCCCGGCTTCACGGTGACGACGATGCACAGCTTGCTTTCGAGATGTTTACCTACCGGGTCAAGGCAACCATCGGTGCCTATCTTGCGATCCTCGGATCGGTGAACGCCATTGTTTTCACTGCTGGCATCGGAGAAAATGATCCTGATGTCAGGTCTATGGCATGTGATGGTTTAGAGAATTTCGGTATCAATATTGACCCCACAAAAAATAATGAAAAAACCGCCGAGGCACGGTATATTAATACTGAACAGAGTCGGATCAAAGTTCTCGTGGTCCCCACCAACGAGGAATTAGAAATCGCGAAAGCCACGGCAGAAGTCGTCAATGACTAAGGGCGTAATCCCCAGAATATATACGTAATTGACACAATAGAATGGAGCACATCATGCCAAAGAAAATGAAAACCATGGATGGCAATACTGCTGCAGCGCACGTAGCGTACGCTCTCACTGAGACAGCTGCAATTTACCCTATTACCCCATCATCGACTATGGGTGAAATTGCCGAAGAGTGGGCAGCGCAAGGCCGCAAGAATATTTTTGGCCAGCAGGTCAAAATTCGGCAACTCCAATCCGAAGCAGGTGCAGCAGGAGCAGTTCATGGTGGCCTCGCAGGCGGCACCTTAACGACGACTTTTACCGCTTCCCAAGGTCTTCTTCTCATGATCCCCAATATGTACAAAATAGCAGGCGAACTGCTCCCTGGTGTTTTTCATGTTTCGGCCAGGGCAATAGCAGCCCACGCTCTCTCAATCTTCGGGGACCATCAGGATGTGATGGCATGCCGTCAAACAGGGTTTGCCATGCTTGCCTCTGCTTCGGTTCAGGAGGTTATGGATTTGTCTTTGGTTGCACATTTATCAGCCATAGAATCAAGTGTTCCTTTTGTCAGCTTTTTCGATGGATTCCGAACTTCTCACGAGATTCAAAAAATTGAAACCATAGATTACGAAGACATGAAACCCTTGGTTAACATGGAGAAAATCAAAAAATTTCGAAAACGCGCCATGAGTCCAGAAAATCCCAATATTCGTGGCTCTGCCCAAAATCCTGATATTTATTATCAAGGGCGCGAAGCTACAAACCGATTCTACGAAGCTCTTCCTTCTATTGTCGAAGACTCTATGAAAAAAGTTTCCACGCTCACAGGGCGTCGCTATAAAATTTTCGACTATGTTGGTGCGCCGGATGCTGACCGCGTCATCATTTCCATGGGATCGTCGTGCGAAACGATTGAAGAAGTCGTTAATACACTGCTCTCACATGGAGAAAAGGTCGGCTTGATCAAAGTCAGACTCTTTCGCCCCTTTTCAGCAACGCACCTACTGTCTGTCCTTCCTGCAACGGCATCGACCATAACAGTTCTGGATCGTACCAAAGAGCCTGGGGCATTAGGCGATCCTCTCTATCAGGATGTCTGCACTGTCTTCAATGAGAATAAACATGAAAACAATGTTATATCAGGGCGTTATGGGTTAGGCTCAAAAGAATTTACTCCCGCTATGGCCAAAGCAGTGTTTGATAACATGGCAAATCCAACGCCCAAATCACATTTCAATGTCGGCATTGAAGATGATGTCACTCATACTTCCCTGTCTGTTGCCGAGGCCCTGGATACCACCCCGGAAGGCACTGTACAGTGCAAGTTCTGGGGCCTCGGCTCTGATGGAACAGTCGGAGCAAACAAACAGGCCATAAAAATTATTGGTGATAATACGAACATGTATGCACAAGGGTATTTTGCATATGATTCAAAGAAGTCAGGTGGAATCACGATATCCCATTTACGGTTCGGCGAAAAACCGATTCAATCAACCTACCTCGTCACTGCTGCCGACTACATAGCATGTCATAACCCAAGCTATGTTTATCAATACGACATACTTGACGGTATAAAAGACGGCGGCACCTTTGTACTAAACACGTCATGGTCTGCTAAAGATATGGATCACAAACTCCCCGCATCCATGCGTAAAAAAATAGCCGAAAAAAAACTCAAATTCTATACGGTAGATGCAGTTAAAATAGCAGGAGAAGTCGGCCTTGGTGGACGAATTAATATGATCATGCAGACAGCGTTTTTTAAACTTGCCGACGTTATCGACTTTGATCAGGCTGTCTCGTTACTGAAAGATGGTATCCAGAAAGCATATGGTAAAAAGGGTGATAAAATTGTCAGTATGAATAATGCAGCCGTGGACGCTGCCATCGATGCCATTGTTGAGATTCCAGTTCCAAAAGAATGGACAACACCTGCAAACGAAACACCTGTTGCTGAAGCGGTCCCTGAATATGTCACTAATGTTATGCGCCCTATTCTCGCCCAACAGGGCGACACTTTACCTGTTTCTGCATTTTCCATTGATGGCACGATGCCTGCCGGAACTGCAAAATATGAAAAACGCGGAGTAGCCATAAGCGTCCCTCAATGGATTCCTGACAACTGCATTCAATGCAACCAGTGTGCCTTTGTTTGCCCACACTCAGCTCTTCGCGCGGTTCTATCAACGGAAGATGAAATGACGTCCGCACCGGTCACATTCAAGACTCTCGAAGCCAAGGGAAAAGACGTCAAGGGACTGCACTTCAGACTCCAAGTTAATACCCAGGATTGCCTCGGCTGCGGCAATTGTGCAGATATTTGCCCGGCCAAGGAGAAAGCACTTGTTATGCAACCGTTAGATTCCCAGGTGGATGAACAAATTCCCAACTTTAACTTTTCAGAAACCGTTTCTTACAAAGATGCATTCAAGCGCGAGACAGTCAAAGGAAGCCAGTTTCGCCAATCACTTATGGAATTCTCCGGTGCCTGCGCCGGTTGCGGTGAAACACCATATGTCAAAGTACTTACACAGCTCTTTGGGGAACGAATGATCATTGCCAATGCAACCGGATGTTCCTCTATATGGGGAGCCTCAGCTCCTTCTACGCCATATTGTATCAATTCGAACGGGAATGGTCCCGCCTGGGGGAACTCCCTGTTCGAAGATGCTGCGGAATTTGGCTATGGTATTGACATGGCTATATCACATCGTCGAGAAAAACTCTCTCAGCTTGCCCGACAAGTTTTAGCGGATGGATGTGAGGGAGACACGAAAACAGCACTTGTTGGCTGGCTTGCCAATATGGATAAAAATGAAGAATCTGCCGAATGGGGCAACAAATTGAAAGCAGCATTGCACGGGGAAACAGAGGGGCTACTTGGCGAAATAGCCTCAATGTCTGATATTTACACCAAAAAATCCATTTGGATTTTTGGTGGAGACGGATGGGCTTATGATATCGGATATGGTGGTGTTGACCATGTGCTCGCCTCAGGTGAAGACGTCAATATCCTGGTGCTTGATACCGAAGTTTACTCTAATACAGGCGGTCAGTCTTCAAAGGCGACACCACTTGGTTCTATCGCCAAGTTTGCCGCTGCCGGAAAACGAACCGGCAAAAAAGATCTGGGACGCATGGCCATGACTTATGGATACGTTTATGTAGCACAAGTAGCTATGGGAGCAGATAAACAACAAATGCTTAAGGCATTTAAGGAAGCGGAAGCTTATAGTGGCCCTTCACTTATCATCTGCTATGCTCCATGTATTAATCAGGGAATAAAAAAGGGCATGGGTAAAACACAATTCGAACAAAAACTGGCTGTCAATTCAGGGTATTGGCCATTATACAGGTACAATCCTGAGAGAGTAAGCGAAGGAAAAAATCCCTTTATGTTGGAATCTAAAGCACCTGACGGCTCTCTGCAGGAATTCCTTTCCGGCGAAAACCGCTACGCCATGCTTGAAAAATTCCAGCCTGACACAGCAAAAAGGCTTCGTAGTCAAATCGAAAAAAATTATGCTGATCGCTATGCTCAATTAGAATATATGGCCGCAGAAGAATTCATCGCGCCCAAAGACCTGGAAGAGCCTTTTTGCGAATCAACAAGCACAGCAGAACACTCACGTCCTGAAAGCGGCAGCGCATGCGACGATGGAAGATAAAAGGACCACGAGTTCCATTATAGCAAAATGAGAGGGTAAATCCCCCTCTTTAACTGTGTAAAGTGCCTCCTGCTCATGCGGGAGGCACTTTCATATATGCAAGCATCAGACAAAATCAATTTATTAGATTATGATAACTATATCACACTGACCCTGTTGAGACTTGAATAATTCGAGCACATTTCAAGATCACCAACTCTGCCACATGGTCCATGTCCTTGTTGGTCGAAGCATAAAAAAAAGGGAGGACATTATTGCCCTCCCCTTCTTCAATCAACACTTCAACTCTTAGTTAATGGTATTAACAGCACACGCCTGAACTTCAGTGTACATGAAGTTTTGAACGATCATGCCTTCCACCTGCACCTCATTCTTTTCATTGACAGCCTGTTGTATTCCAGCATCATTCACATAAAGCAGCAATTCGCCTGTATTGTCTGCAAACAGAAACTCATTGTCCTTAATTTGGCGAACAAAATGCCCATTCAATACAACACTGGTGTCAATGCCAGAAACCTTTGCTTCCGCAACAGATGTAGCCTTGTATGGCCCAGCGGCATAAGATTCCTGGGATGAAAAAATGAATGCCGATATCATAAGAAACAGCACAAAAAATATTCCAGAAGTTTTCATTGTATTATCCTCAAAATTTGAATTGTCTCTTTTAATCTGCCAGGACTTTCCTGACTCACGTCTAAACGATAACACATCTTAATCTTTTATCCAGATTTTTTTTCATGCTTAACATATTGGAATAACAGAATATTATAATATATTCTTTATTTTGACTGATTAGTCAATCAAAAAAATATCTTTAGTCACCTTCCTATGACAATCCAATTGAGAAATACCTGCACCAGAGCAAAACACATTTCAATAACAAATTTTCTTGCCCTCCCCAAAGAAAAGCGCCCGAAAGAAGAGTCTTTCGAGCGCGACCTGACGGTACACAAAATACCGATTAGTGCTTATGCTCAGGGTAATACTCAAGAAGAGCTTTGACGTATCCCTCAAGAGCATCCACTGGCTCTATTGAAGCATTTTGCTTGGCCTTCATGGCTCCGACTATAACGGCATGATGCTTCTTTAAACGTTCAACATAATCTTTCTGATCCGCCTTGACTCGTTGAGTCAGGAAATAATCAGAAATGGTGCTGATAATTTTTTGAGCATGTATTTCTTTATTATCAACCCAACGAACAAACTGCTGACGAGACTGGATATCTGTTTTATCGACCAACTCCTGAAGCATGGTTACTGCTTTTCGTATAGTAGCAACATCTTCCAACAGAGCTTCTACGCGAGCATTGTCATCGTAAATACCACAAGGAACTTGGCAATGAGCTAAGGCTTGACTCGGCAGCACAAGCAAAATCGCTATAAAAATTATGAAACTAAGACTCTTGAATTGTTTCATTAAACTTCTCCTTGTACTCAACAGGAGCACGCTTTTTGTTGGACCGTACACATGCACAGCCTATGGAATTCCAACTTACTCTATATAAAAGATTCCAAAACACGTCTAGTAGCCGAAAAAATCTTCTCCTCAGCTCTGATTTTTCGTATGCTACTTCAATAACTTTAAACGATACCTTACAGTATTAAAATGGATACTCAATGCCACCAATAAATACTTCGATTTTCCAGCTACTCAAAATTGGTCCAGGACCTTCAAGCTCCCATACTATTGGTCCAATGAAAGCGGGATTTGACTTCATGGACTTTGCTCGACACCTTCCACAGAAAGAGAAGGAGCGATGCAATACACTCGAAATACGTCTTTTCGGCTCCCTCTCAGCGACAGGAGAAGGACACGGTACTCGTCGAGCCGTCATGTCTGGCTTACTTGGCCATCTTCCACATACCTGCCAACCCAATATTCTTGAGCAATGTGATAATTTAAGCCAAATCTTTCAGCTGAACCTTGGCGGACTTGAAATTCCATATAGTCCAAGCGACATAATCTTTGACCAGGTTCAACATAGCTATCTGCATAGCAACACGATGGTCTTTCGAATAAAAGCCGATAGTGAAGTAATTTGTGAACGAATTTATTTTTCAGTCGGTGGTGGTTTTCTGCGATGGCAAGGTTGGAAGGAACCAGAGCGTAGCCTTCCTCTCTATCCATACAACTCCATGGCTGAGTTAAAAAAGCACCTGAAAGAGAATCACATCCGCCTTCATGAACTTATTCTTGCAAACGAACAGGCTCTTACTGGCAAGAGTCTTGATGAAATTAATGCTGGTTTAGACCAGATTATTGAAGTTATGGAAAACGCAGTTGAAACCGGCATATCAAGAGAAGGTTTCCTCCCAGGTGAAATAGGATTGAAGCGAAAAGCTTCTGTAATGTATGCGCGAGCCAAGGAAGAGCACTTTCAGGGACCAGGCTTCATTAAGGCACTGAACGCCTATGCCCTTGCCGCGTCTGAAGAAAATGCGTCAGGTCGTTGTGTTGTAACAGCTCCGACTTGTGGGGCAGCAGGAGTTATTCCCTCTGTCGTTTTCATGCTTAAACGACACATGGGCGCCTTACAGGAAGAGGTTCGTCAAGGATTACTTGCTGCAGTTGCGATTGGTTTTTTGTGTAAGCACAATGCATCAATTTCCGGTGCAGAGGTCGGCTGCCAAGGGGAAGTAGGGGTCGCTTCGGCAATGGCTGCGGCTTTTCTGGCCTACGCTCGAGGCTATCGATTTCAGGTTACTGAAAATGCCGCAGAAATAGCAATGGAACACCATCTAGGCCTGACATGTGACCCTGTGGGGGGGTATGTTCAGATTCCCTGCATTGAAAGGAATGCCATGGGGGCAGTCAAGGCCTACAATGCCTATCTAATAGCTTCAACCCTTGATGAATCCTACCATATCGTCAATTTGGACAAAGCCATACATGCGATGGCACAAACTGGACGCGATATGTCTCGAAAATACAAAGAAACATCTCTTGGTGGTCTGGCTTTGTCCATGACAGAGTGTTAATATGTCAACACCCTGTATATATTAAATTTTACTCAATATACGAAAATTACAAAATTGACAGAATATAATTCGCAATCATTCTGCAATGGCTGAATTATGATTGCTCATCGTATAATATTTTGCTAGGCACAGCTCTGGTCTTCTGGCCCGAATAAAGTCATTGGGGAGTTTTCTGTGATTTCTTTCAAAAATGTTAACAAATGGTATGGGGATTTCCATGTCCTCAATAATATCAACCTTACTATACAAAAAGGCGAAGTTGTGGTTATCTGTGGCCCTTCAGGCTCAGGAAAATCCACATTGATTCGGTGCATAAACCGACTTGAGCCGACCCAGGAGGGAGACATTCTGGTTGATGGCATGAATGTCTCAGACCCTCGGACCAATATGGCCCTGCTTCGGGCAGAAGTCGGTTTTGTCTTTCAGCAGTTTAATCTGTACCCGCACATGACTGTACTGGAAAACATACTTCTTGCTCCCACTATGGTTCGCCATCAAAGCAAGGGAGACGCGACAGCATTGGCCATGGAGTTACTTAAAAAAGTTGATATTCCCGACAAAGCCGGCGCATATCCATCGCAACTTTCCGGAGGCCAACAACAACGCGTCGCCATAGCCAGAGGTTTGGCTATGCAACCTAAAATCATGCTTTTTGACGAACCGACTTCAGCTCTTGACCCGGAGATGATCAACGAAGTCCTGGACGTCATGAAATCTCTTGCCCGTGAGGGCATGACCATGATCTGCGTAACACATGAAATGGGATTTGCCCGCGAAGTTGCTGACCGCGTCATCTTTATGGATGGCGGTAACCTCATTGAAGAAAACACACCCGAAGAATTCTTCAATAACCCTCAAAGTGAACGCACAAAGGACTTCCTCAGCAAGATCCTTAGCCATTAGTTAAGGTATATATGCTCGACGGCAGTGTGCTGGTCGGGCTTGTGTTTTGAACTCAACTGTTAGGAGAGGTAAATGAGAGTTCTCAAAATCACTGTCCTGGCCGCTTTGCTGGTCATGGCTGCTTCCGTAGCCGCTTTCGCAGGTCCCACTTATGACCGCGTCATGTCCACCAAGGTTGTCAAGGCTGGTCTTTCAAACCAAGGTATTCCCTTTGGTTTCATTGATGAAAAAAATGAGTGGGTCGGCTTTGATGTCGACATGGCTACCGAAATAGCCAAGCGCCTTGGTGCCAAGCTCGAAAAGGTCGTCGTTAACAACAACACACGTATTTCCTTTGTTCAGACCAATCCGCCCAAGGTTGATATGGTCCTGTCAAACATGACTCACAAACGCGTCCGTGATGAGAAGATTGATTTTTCCATCACCTACTTCTTTGATGGCCAAAAATTCTTGGCAAAAAAAGGCGCAGTTAAAGATATCAAGGATCTGGCAAACTTGAAAGTTGGTTCCATGCAAGGAACAACTTCTATTGTCAATGCAACAGAATACCTGAAGAAACTTGGCAATCCGTCCCCGAAAGTAACAGGCTATGATGGCGAAGTTGCCATGTTTGAGGCTCTGCGCTCCGGCCGTGTCCAAGCTATTACCACTGACTCCACAATTCTTCTTGGATATGCAGCAAAGATTCCCGGCCAGTTCGAATTGGTTGGAGATTTCATCTCCGATGAGCCGTATGGCATCGGCCTGCCCCAAGATGACTCTGCTTGGCGTGACGCCATCAACTTCACAGTGCAGGATATGTGGAAAGACGGCACCTACATGACCATCTACAATAAATGGTTCGGTCCTGAGTCTTCCTATCCGTTCCCCATGACTTCCAAGATCGAAATGTGGCCTTAAGCCCAGAGCTGAACGCCAAACCAGGTCCCGAAGCCCCGGCTTCGGGACCTTTGCTTCGGATATATACATGCTGAAAAGATATTTTGAAAAGGCCTGGGTTCAGAACCTCACCCTGCTGGCAATGCTCGGCTTGGTGGTTTGTTATTTCACCTTTTTCTTCGAATTCAAATACGACTTTGACTGGGCCGTCTTCGTCACCGAAGGTCAGTATGGGCACATGGGACATCTGATGCTCAACGGTCTCAACCTGACCCTGACGATTACTATATACTCAGCCGTCATAGCGCTCCTCTTCGGAACTATTTTCGGATTGGCCAGACTTTCGAGTTTCAAACCCGTATACTGGTTTGCAACCTGTTACGTCGAGCTATTCCGCAATACCCCACTTCTCATTCAGCTCTTTTTCTGGAACTTTGCATTCCCCTATGCATTTCCTGATGAAATCAGATTTAAAATTTTTGAACTTGATTTTGAATTCTGGGTAGCTACAATCGGTTGTGGCATCTTCACAGGCGCATTCATGGCTGAAATTATCCGAGCCGGTATACAATCTATTCCCAAAGGATTACTGGAAGCTTCCTACTCATCAGGTTTGAACTTCACACAAACTCTACGCAAGGTTATCCTGCCACTGGCTTTTCGAGAAATTATCCCCCCCTTGGGAAGTGAATTTCTCAACAATATGAAAAATACATCCCTTGCCATGACCATCGGAGTGACCGAACTTTTTTGGTCCATGCAGGAAGTTCTTTCACTGACATACCGCACATTCGAATCCATTACCGCTGCTACCGTTATTTACTTGATACTCTCGCTGACGATTGCGTGTATTCTCAATATAGTAAACGAAAAACTCAAGATCATGCCAAGAGGCGAGACGTCTTTCCTCCGGCGGATTGCCGATATTGTTTTCATGCCCTTTGGCCTAATAGGCTCCAGTCTTGAATACATATTCTGGTACTTTAGAAAACCTCCCGAAGCTCGCACGGTTTCACCGTTTCGCCGCCTGCTTCATACAAGTGTGAAAACCCTGATACAAGCGGCAAAGACTCTCTTTGTCATCGCCCTGCTGTATCTCATCTATTTAATAATAATGGCTGTCGCTGCCTTTAATTTTGATGTAATCTTTGCAAACTTGAAGTCATTGCTCATTTGGAGATTTCCAAAGGGAGATGATACAGAATTCTTCATGGGACTTGGAGGCCTCTCGGGCTCCCTGCTCATTTCGATATTCTCTATCAGTGGTAGCTTTATCATTGGCCTCTTCATCGGTATGGGGCGTACAGCAAAGAACAGGGCCATCAAAATCCCCTGTATGCTTTACATCGAATTAGTCCGTGGAATTCCCCTACTCCTCGTCATTTTCTGGTTTTATCAAGTCGTGCTGGATTTTGTTTTCAAAATCGATATTCACGCCTTCTGGGCTGGCACCATTGCCTTGACCTTCTTCTTTGGTGCGTATGTCGCAGAGACTGTCCGTGGGGGCATTGAAAATATTCCTGTGGGCCAAGTTGAAGCAGCAAAAGCCTCCGGGTTGAGTTACTTCCAGACCATGCGCAAAATAGTCCTCCCACAAGCTCTCAAACAAATGCTTCCTGCTTTGGTAGGGATGTTCATCGCTGCCTTCAAGGATACTTCTCTGCTCTACATCATCGGCGTCATGGATCTGACCCGAGCTGCCTACGCAGTCAACAACAGGCTTATGATTTATCCCTTTGAAATCTATACCACTGTCGTGGTCTTGTATTTCATGTTCAGTTACATTATGAGCCTCTATGCAAAACGACTGGAAAGAAAACTCAGTCCAGAAAACATCCGTATTGAAATGTAAAGACACTCTCAAAAAAAATGGGGAAGCTAGAAAGCTTCCCCATTTTAATTTACAGAGTCTGAGCTAACTATCTATCGACCAAACATCACCAGCGTCCATTCCCCATTCCTTCTTGGCTAATCGGTGCCCCAAATTGAAGGCCTTGGTATTCACCGCTCGGATCTTGGCCGGAAGTGATGACTCCAAACTTTTCCGCATTGTAGCCTGATTTATGAAGGGCAAAAGAAATGAGAGAGAGCCAAGCACAACTGTATTCATAGCCTGAACAATGCCAACTTTCTCCTTGGCTAGCTTGGTATAAGCTAACCCAAGAAATCTATTCGTCGGTGGCTGTGGAACCAAATCCGACTCCAGAATCAAAATACCACCAGGTTTTAGATAAGGATAGTAGGCATTACAAGCTTCCTGAGAAAGCGCGACCAATATATCCAAACTCTCAGCCTTTGGGTAACTAATCGATTCTGAACTGATAACAAGATCACATCGGCTTGAACCACCGCGAGCTTCAGGCCCATAACTCTGGGTCTGAGTGACATTATATCCATGACCAAGAGCCAACCCTTGGCCCATGACACGCCCAAGGGTAATAATTCCCTGCCCGCCAAGACCGGAGAACCGTATTTCAAAACGATCCAAATCCTGTTGCGGTTTCATATTATTTGTCCCCCTTTTCAACTTGCTCAAGGAGCCGTCTTTGTAAGGCGGAATACTTTTCCTCAAAGCCATCTCGATCTTTCTGCACGAAAACTCCGATAGGAATACGGTCTTCGCGTTCCTGCTCTGGCATTTCATTATATCGATCTATGGGCACTGCCGCTTTTTTCATCCATTTGTACATATCCACAGGAGTCTTATAGCTATTTTTACGCCCATATTGCGTATGGCACGGGGTGATGGCTTCAACCACACTGAAGCCAGGCCGGGCAATAGCATCGGTCAAAACTCTCTCAAGCTTTCTGACGTGAAAGACAGTTCCTCGTGCCACATAATTAGCCCCAGCCCCTCTGGCCAATTCAACGGTGTCGAAGCTCTTATCAAGCTGACCATATGGATTAGTCATGGTGGTTGAACCCGCCGGTGTCGCGGGAGAACTTTGACCACCAGTCATTCCATAAATATTATTATTGAGGATTAAGGCTGTAACACCAATATTCCTTCTGGCCGCATGGATAAGATGATTCCCACCTATGGATAAGGCATCTCCATCACCCATGATGGTTATGACGTTAAGCTTGGGATTGGCCATCTTGATACCAGTAGCGAAAGTCAAAGCACGCCCGTGTGTGGTGTGAATAGTGTTAAAATCCACATAAACAGCCAACCGCCCCGAGCACCCAATCCCAGCAACAATGACAACATCATCCTTGGGAATTCCCAAAGAGTGAAGAGAGCGGATAAGAGTACCGAGCACGATGCCATGCCCACAACCTGCACACAATACATGAGGAAATTTCTTGTTATGCCTCAAATATTGATGAATTATTTCATTTCCGGTAAATGTATTCATCGTACTATCCCTGCATGATAACCTTGAGAATTTCGGTAGGAGTGACAATCTGCCCGTCAATACGATTGATGGTACGAACTGCAGCCCTCCCCATATTCACTCGCTTAACCTCTCTCGACATCTGCCCCATATTCATTTCTGGTACAACAAGGGTTTTAGCATGAGCTAAAACCTTTTCGGTTTTTCGACGAGGATATGGAAACAAAGTCTTGAGCTTCAAGAGTCCGGCTTTCATACCATTCTCTCGGGCTTTTTGAACGGCGAGTTCGGCAGACCTGGCAACGCTGCCATACGCAATGACGACAATATCGGCATCGTCGAGTAGATATTCGCCTACCAATTGAATATCATAAAAAAATTGATCAATTTTACGATGAATGCGCTCCATCAATTCAACGACTTCTTCAGGGCGCTGAGTGGGAAATCCATTCCGATCGTGTGTCAAACCTGTCGTATGAAAACGATATCCTGAACCAAGCGGTGGCATGGGCGGAACTCCGCGAACGGTCTCTTCATACGGCTTATACCATTCTGGTGGCATAGAGGGGATAGTTCGAGAAAACACCTCATAATCACCCTCATTAGGAATCTCTATTTTCTCACGCGTATGGGCGGTCACCTCATCAAGAAGTAATATGACTGGAGTTCGATATTTTTCAGCCATGTTAAACGCCGTAATTGTCATATCCATACATTCCTGAACATTGGATGCAGATAAAACGATTATAGGATGATCTCCATGAGTTCCCCACCGCGCTTGTTGTACATCTCCCTGAGCCGGACATGTTGGTAACCCCGTGGATGGGCCGCCCCGCATAACATTTACCAAAACCAATGGAGTTTCAGCCATGATAGCGTATCCAAGATTTTCCTGCTTCAGTGAAAAGCCAGGACCACTGGTTGCTGTTAAAACCTTTCTACCAGCAAGAGAAGCACCAATGACGGCACCCATACTTGCTATTTCATCTTCCATTTGAAGAAAAACTCCATCTTCAAGCTTTGGGAGCCTATTGGCCATGATCTCCATAATTTCGGAAGAAGGCGTGATAGGATATCCACTATAAAAAGAACATCCTGCCAAAAGAGCTCCCTCAACCACTGCCTCATTACCTAAAGCAAAAATTTCCCTATGTTTTTTGGGCCTAGGCATAACTATTATGCTCCCTTGGTCTTCTTGGAATGCACATCTGAAGGGTCATCATTTCCCTCACCTTCTTCCTTATCTTTTACGATAATCGCAAAATCAGGACAGTGCAGTTCACAAAATCCACACCGGATGCAATCCTCCTCGTGTGTTACCACAGCTTTCCCCTGATCGCTCAATTCAAGAACCTTGACTGGGCAGAATTCAACACAGATGCCGCACCCCTTACACCAGTCAGGATAGACGGTAACCTTACTTTTTCCCTTTTCTCTCTTGGCCATAGCTCCTTCCACCAATGCTTTTACTCTGAGCATCATGCCCAGCAAGTTGTTCAAGACAACGTCAATAGATTTTCATACCCAATGGTATATACCTGAACTCCTAACAGGTTCTTTTCCTGTGTAAAGGCTTTTCGAAAATTCCTTCCGAGGGATTCTTAAAATAAAAATGAAAAACAAAAAAAAAGCGCCAGAAATCTTTATTTCCGACGCTTTTTTTGTTTTGTAAAAAATAAAAATCAAAGAGCAAGAAGAGCCAATGCATTGATCACGGATGCAGCAAGAGCACTCCCCCCCTTACGCCCCTCTACCGCAATATAAGGGATGTCACGACTCATCAGTAAATATTTTGACTCCGCAGCATTCACGAAACCAACAGGCATTCCGACCACCAGAGCAGGCGAAACATTCCCAAGATCAAAATGTTCAACAAGCCGAATGAGCGCTGTAGGAGCATTCCCAACAATATAAATCTTCGGTTTTATTTCTTGAATCGCGATGTCGATAGCTGCTTTAGCTCTCGTAATACCTTCATTCTTCGCTCTTATGACCACTCTTTTGTCATTCATAAGACAATGAACCTGGCAGCCTAAGGGGGTAAGTCTACGAACAGGAATACCTCGTTTGGCCATCTCCGTATCAGTAACCAAGGTTGCTCCTGAGCGCAGGGCTTCAATTCCTGACTCCAAGGCATTTTCATGAAATCTGACAAGATCGAGCATTTCAAAGTCAGCCGTTGTGTGAATCATACGGCGGACTATTTGCCATTTTTGGCCATCAAATTTTCGCGGTTCAGGGATTTCCGAATCGATAATGCGAAACGATTCAGCTTCGATTTCTTCGGGTTTTTTAAAATTCTGAAGCATTATTTTTGGCATTCTTCCCCCATTTGACCCGAAATAATGGCAACAGGTGCCGACGTTCCAAGTCGATTAGCTCCGGCCTCTATCATGGCAAGAGCATCTTTATAGTTCAAAACTCCGCCATTTGCTTTCACCCCGATATCAAAACCAACAGTCCTGCGCATTATTTTTACCGCTTCAACTGAGGCTCCACCGTAACCGAAACCGGTGCATATCTTAACAAAAGCAGCTCCACTCTCAAGACTCAAAAGGCATGCTCTCCCAGTCTCATTTTTGGACAAGATTAATATCTCAAGAATAACCTTAACAAGGCTACCGGACGCAGCGTTGACAACCGATACAATATCTTCTGCGATAAACAACTCGTCTCCACTTTTGAACGCTCCAATATTCATAACCATGTCAACTTCACACGCTCCTGATGCAATGGCTGCTCGTGCCTCAAGAACTTTTACTTCTGTAAAGGTTGCCCCTAAAGGAAAAACTATCACCAAAATAGCGAGTGAATTGGCCCCGTCCAAATTTGCGCTTATTCGCGAAACAAAATGAGGGTTAACACTAACACCATAAAACCAAACCGCACGGCCTAAGAGCAGACTTCATCTAACTCTCGGACCGTGGCGGTGGGTTTAAGCAGCGTATGGTCAAGATAGGACGCAATGTCCTCTTGTCTCGGTATCACTTAGCGATCCCGAGCCTGATATCGCGAAAGCTGTGCTTCAAGTCGACGACTGTATGAAGTCAACATGTAACAAACCATGAAGTACAGAGCCGCGATGGTAATCCATACCTCGAACGAAGCAACCATTTCTCTATTATCAACCTGAACTCCAGTCCGGGTCAACTCATTGACACCAAGTATGGCTGCGAGAGATGTGTCTTTTGTCAACGATACAAATTGATTGACAAAAGAGGGGATCATATTCCTCAATGACTGTGGAAGAATAACGTATCGCATAGCCTGGTAATGAGATAGTCCCGAGCCTCGCGCAGCCTCCATCTGTCCTTTAGGCAAGGCTTGCACCCCAGCACGAACAATCTCAGCTACGTATGCCGCAGTAAAAATCATAAAGCAGACCATTGTTGTAGAGAAAGCCGGCAAAGAACGACCTATCAGAACTGGAGCAAGAAAGAAAAACCAGAATATGAGAAGCAAGAGCGGCATTCCGCGTATCATTTCTATATAAATGACAGCTGTCAGTTTAACCCACCATCTACGAGAAAGACGCATCAGGCCTGCCGCGAGTCCTATCCAAAAAGCGCCAAAGATTCCAACGCCTGCGAGTATAATTGCAGCAGCTAACCCACCCAAGTTGTGAACAAATGGAAAGACACCATTGAATTTAGCTTGCCCCCAAAGGAAGTAATCAAAATTATCTAGAACAATATCCCAATGCATCAAAGTATCCCCCTAGTACATGACCTGGATCATGAAGTGTTTATTATACATAGTGATGCAGAAGGAGACGACCAGAGAAATGATCAGGTAAATCAACAATGCAACGGAAAATGCCTCGAACGGAATGGCGTGGTATGACTCTATCTGACTCGCCATATACATCAGATCAGTCACCCCAATAACCATACACAAAGATGAGTTTTTGATAAGATTTAAAGCTTGGGAAATGAGTGGTGGTATAACAATCCGCAAAGCTTGTGGCAAAATGACATAACGATATCCCTGCAGAAAAGAAAGTCCTACTGCCCGCGAGGCCTCAAGTTGATTTTTAGGGATGGAAAAGATGCCAGCTCGAATCTCTTCGGCAATGAATGCAGAGCTATAAACAGTCAAGGCAATCACACCGGAAATCAACTCAACATTGAAAAGAATCCACTCACCGACAAAAGTATGTCCTAAGAGTGAAAAAGGTCCGGGGAACCAATAGTACAAATCATTCATCCATTCATTAATGGCGCTGGGGATCACAAAATGGGAAGCATTGTACCAAAAGAAAATCTGAACAAGCAGCGGTGTATTCCTGAAAAATTCAGTATAAGCAAGGCTCAGCCATTGCAAAGGTTTAAATGGAACCATCCGCATGATACAAATTATGATCCCAAGAATCATGGCACAGATCAAAGCGATTGTAGAAATCTGCAATGTTGTGACAAATCCTTCCCACATCCAAAGAGCGGGTTCGCCGGAAAACATTTTATCCCAGTGAAACGTATACTGCAAGGCTCTATCCGTCGGTTTGAGTGAAATAGAAAAACAGGAAAACCGGGAGCACCCTGGGGTACTCCCGGTAAGAAGACACTATCAAATTACATGGGCCAGATTTCGATAGACCAACCGGCAGGCAAGTCGTATCCCATCCATTTTTTGAACGTTTTTTGGTATGAACCGTCGAGCCACATCTCGTTAAGGGCCTTATTGACGAAATCGCGGAAAGCAGAGTCATTGGAAGGCACACCCAATCCATATGGCTCTGAAGAGAAAAATTCTCCAACAATCTCCCAATTATCTGGGTTGTCATCGCCAGCCTTCAGACCTGCGAGAATACCGGAATCAGTAGTGACAGCTTTCACCTTACCCTGCTTTAAAGCCATAAAAGCCTGCGGATATTCATCATAAGAAATAACCTGAGCTTTGGGCTGAGCAGCTTTGATATTCTTTTCTGAAGTTGACCCTTTAACAGTTCCAACTTTCTTGTTCACCAAGTCATCTGTGGACAGAATGCCAGATCCCTTCTTCACAAGGAGCTTTTGACCATCCATGAAGTAGGTGATTGAAAAATCAATCTGCTCGTCACGAGAGAACTTGTGAGTCATGGTTGCGGCCAGGATATCGACTGACCCTTGAGCCAACATCGGGATACGATTCTTGGAAGTAACCACTTTAAATTCAGTCTTCACACCCAGTTTGGAAGCAATGTACTTGCAAACGTCAACATCAAAGCCAACCAGATCCTTGGTGTCAGGGTCAATGAAACCAAAAAGATTCACAGAGTCCTTAACACCACAGACAAGTACACCGGCAGCTTTAACATCTTCAATTTTGCCGGCCGAGGCCACAGATGCCGCGAACATGAAGGACAATACCAAAGCCAGAACGATAACCAGACGTTTCATAGTTCCTCCTCTCTCAATAGGAATTACGGGTTGAATACCAATATTAAAGAATTTCCTTCAGGAAGTTCCTTGTACGTTCATGCTGGGGATTTTTGAAAAATTCATCTGGCGGAGCTTGTTCTACAACTATACCGCCATCCATGAAAAGGACCCGGTCACAGACTTCTCGGGCAAAACCCATTTCATGTGTGACACAGAGCATAGTCATTCCCTCACGAGCCAGGTCTTTCATGACATTCAGCACCTCATTAATCATTTCAGGATCAAGAGCTGAAGTCGGTTCATCAAAGAGCATCACTTTAGGTTTCATGGCCAAGGAACGCGCAATAGCCACTCGCTGTTGCTGCCCACCGGAAAGTTCTGCAGGATACTTATGAGCCTGATCATGAATGCCAACACGCTCCAAGAGCTGAAGAGCTGTCTCTTCCGCTTGTTCCTTGGGTACATTCTTGACCTTGATGGGCGCTAATGTAACATTTTTTAGCACCGAGAGATGGGGGTACAAGTTGAATTGTTGAAAAACGATGCCTATTTCTGCCCTCAGGTCATTAATATTAACATCTTTGTCCAGAATATCCTTCCCATCAAACAAGATTTGCCCTTTCTGATATTCTTCCAACCGATTGATACACCTGATAAAGGTAGATTTACCGGATCCGGAAGGACCACAGATAACGAGGACTTCGCCCTTGTTGACGGACTCGGTGATTCCTTGAAGAACATGAAAATCACCATACCATTTATGCAGTTTCTGCACTTCGATCATTGCCATATAAGAAAAACTCCAAACGTAAATTGGGCAAAAAAATGAATCCTAGCCAGTCTGTCGGGTGCTTCCGATTGGTAAGACCGGGCATCGGAATTGCCAGTAAGTACTTATCCGAATCTGCAAAAAAGTCAAGGTACCGTTCATTTGACAGACGAATCTACGCCTTAAAAACACTTTTGCAAAAGACTTATAATTACTGACGGACAAATACGAAAACAACGTGTTTTTTACTCTATGACACAAAGCTCACTTGTGTTCTATTCAGGAGAACATTCACAAAGAGTTGAACCTTATCCCCGATGTGTTTTCCTCTATAGAGTCGTGATGATATAATATTTCCGATTACTCCCACCTCTGACAGGACAGAAAAGAAACGAACAGTTACTCTTTACCACATGAAAGAAGAGACGTCTTCACAATCTTGATTGGGGATCTTCGAAATAAAGCATTGTGAGGCAATAAATAAAAAGAAGGCCCGCTCTTTCGAACGGGCCTTCTCAATTCATTACGTATTTGCTCTTATTCGCCAGACTGATAGTTTAACTTTGTCTCCAGTGGGAAGACCGGCAGATAACGATAAGCAAGACTGACCACAATTCCGCCAAAAGCGACAATCATGATAGAAGTTGCATACTCAACCCAATTCGGGAAGTAGACTTGCCACTTATCAAAAGGCATAGACGGAAAGGCGATAGTCTGAACCGTGAAAATATACCGATTCAGAGAAACACCGATGCAATCCAGAATAGCGGCTGTATAAAGCAAACCGGGACGATTTCTTATTGCAGGCACAACCAACATGATAGCAGGTACAACACCGCAGAGAATGATCTCGGAGAACATCAGCCACTTTCCGTAGGCCACACCATAGAACATATCATCAAAAGTCAAGCCGACGGAAGGCAGATACCCAGTCGCCCATGCCCATGTGTCAAGAATCTTGAAGAACATGTACACACTCAACATGGTGCCAGCAATCTTACCCATCAAAGCTTTTGTCTTGAAGTCCACCAGCTTCTTGCCTGTCAGTTTCTCCATAGTGGTAGCGATCAGAACGGTAAAGACCGGACCGGACCCGACGGCAGAAAGGACAAACAGGAAGAAGGTCCACGGCCATATGAAGAATCCCTCACGGAAGGAAAACGGACGCCCGATAAGGACACCATACATTCCTCCGAGGGAACCTTGGTGGAATGTAGACAAGAAAGCACCAATACCGGCGAACAAAGCCATATTGACATGCATATTATGCGCAAGGGCATGAATAAAAGGTATCTTGTTCAACTGTTTCTGTTCCAGAATCAACGGAATAAACTCGATGATGAGAACAGTCAGGTAACAGGTGATGCAGAAGATAACTTCGGTCAACATGGAATGAACATTCGGATGCCAGTAACCGAACCATGCACGTGTGGGCTGACCGACGTCGAGCACCAGAACCAACATGGCACCAGCATAGCAACAAAAACCGACGATAACCGTCAGGTTAATGATTTTTTCCAGTTGTTTTATCTTGAGAATATACTTGAGCAAGCCAGTGAAAAAGGCACCAGCACCAAGTGCGATAACCGCAAGGTCAAAGGTAATCCAGGCACCAAACCCGAAATAGTTGTCTAATCCGGTAGTACCGATTCCATTATACAATACAAGCACAGCTCCGTAGAAGCCCCACAGGAAGACGCCCACAAGGAAAGCCATCCAGATGAGGTACTGACCGAAGGAGCACCGCTGCGTCCCTTCCGGGAAGAGTTTGCTATCCATTGTTCAGCTCCCTTTAGTGATGACCGCCGCCATCGGCGTTGTAGTTGTCGCCCTGCCTGCGGACCCATTCGCGCTCCGAGGCGTAGTAAACCTGAGGCTCCAGACCGAGCTTTTCAACCAGCCGAAAAGCATGTTTGCTTTTGGCGAGATCGTGAACGACATGCTCTGGATTATTCAGGTCACCGAAAGTAATCGCCTTAGTAGGACATATTTCCGCACACGCGGTAATATATGCACCATCAGGCAGATTCATCGGGTCCTCACCATTTTGACGCGCTTCATCTTTGGCGTTCATATAACGCGTATGGCAGAAGTTACATTTTTCAACCACACCACGAGGACGAACGGAAACGGCCGGACTAAGTCCCTTATCCATACCTTCAGGCCAGAGGGGATCCCACCAGTTGAAGTACCGGGCGTGATACGGACACGCAGCCATGCAGTACCGACAGCCGATACAACGTGGATATACCTGCGAGACGATACCACCTTCCTCATTCTTTTCCGTAGCGACCACCGGACACACTGGCACACAAGCAGGATTACCACATTGCATGCATGGTCTCGGCAGATATGCCGTCTCGTGATTCGGGAAGACTTCGCCGTTAGACAGTTCGTAGACATTCATCCAGGTCAGGGTCTTGAGCTTATTGGACGCATCATCGCGGTCCTTAGTCAATGCCTGGACATAGTTATAGGGGTCTTCTTTCGTCATGGGAGCGATATTATTCTCCACCTGGCAGCCGACCATACAGGCCCCGCACCCGGTGCATTTGTCAATATCAATGACCATGCCCCACTTAATTTTGAATTCTTTCATATGCATGTCGGTTCCCCCTAGATTTTGGCGATGTTCACAGTGGAACCGGCCCATGTGGAAGCGCCAGTGGCAGCTTCGGAGCTCACCGTGAGGATCTTATAGACATTATCGCCCTTGCCCTTCGAGAACTCATCGCCGACCGTGTGCCCCATCCCTAAAGGAGCAGCGACCACGCCAGGCAACACGCCTTCGAATATCTGGACCAAAGCTTCACAATCTCCATTGCCACCGGAAAGCTTCACCTTGGAGCCGACGTTTACACCAAGTTTTTTGGCGGTCACGGAAGCCATCATCACGACCATATTATCGCCGAGAAGCTGGTTATTGCTAATAGTGCAAGGAGCATTGGGAGTCGTTGCCTGATTCGCTGTACCGACATTGAGCATCGTATAGGGAGCCAAGCTGACTGCACCAGTTCCTTTGACAGGAACGGCTGCTCTACTCAGAACATTGGCAGCCAAAATGACACCCGACATATCAGGAGTTTCCTCAAGAATGTAGGCAGCCCCTTCGGTCAATTCATCCAGATCAGCACCAATAACTCCAACTTTGGCTTCAATGACTTCCTGGAAGCTCTCAAATCCGAGATCAATCAGACCAAGAACAAAGTCTCCGGCATTCATGACATCATAAATCGGCTTGGCTACAGGCGCTCCCATTGAATATGTGGCGGCAGCAACTCCGTAAGGACTTACCAGATCATCATACCGCTCATAAGGATGAGGCGTAGGGAGAACAAGATCCGCAGCTGCTGTAGTCTCAGTATTCACCGAATCAAAGGCAACAGTGAATCCGGCTTTAACTTGCTCCGTCAAAGCATACGTGGGATTTGCTTCATAAACAAACAGCAGATCGGCTTCAACACCTTGCAGGATATCCTGCTTGAGCATCTCAGAACGAGTCATCGCCGTTTCTACAGCCTTTCCGAATTCTGGCAGAATGTTCATTCCACCACCAAGCAGCAGGTTCAAAGCGAACGCGGCTGCATGTGCGGCAACGGATCCACCTGGAACCACCACCGGATTTTCAGCGGCGAGCAAGAGTTTGGCAACCTCGGCCATATCACTAGCCTTGACACCTGTCGCAGCCTCTACCTTGACAGGAGTATACCCACTCAGAACCATGGCTTTAAACTGATCAAAATCACGAGCGGGCACGGATTTGCCAGCTTGCAACACATGATAGCATACGCCAAGGGTAAAAGCTGCCATGCCTTCAGTCGGCACGGGAACCCATTTGCTGGTGACGGATGCGGTCTTTGTCTGCATAGGGCCAGCAAAGATGAATTTTCCACCTTCGTTGGCTGCAAAGGCTTTCAGGTTCGCAACGGTTGGTCCCCATGATTCCAGTGCATCCGCACCGGCAAGAAGAACAACATCCGCACTTTCCATATCATACCCAACTTGACCAGAGCCGCCCATCAAACCAGTCCAAGCTTTATCAGCAGCTTGCATATCACAAGGCATGGCGTAGAAAGCATCGCTTCCCTTATCGACCAATAATGCGGATAAAACTTCGTTGATTGTGCCTGTCTGATCACCGGAAATGACAGCAACTCTGTTGCCGGCTGCTTCCAGTTTTTCGGCAACAACTTCTGTAGCCTTTTCCCAGGTAATGGATTCACCGTTCAGCATCGGTGTCTTGATGCGGGTCGGACTGTTTTTGGTTTGCACACCATTGGCGCACAAAGGACATATACCACCACCAGAGAGCGGATTGTCCACGTTACCTTCAGTTCCGAAGGCTTCGCCAGCTACGGTGCGAACCTTCACGGCACAGCCGGATTCGCATATTTTAGAAACAGTTGGAATTCCTTTCACCTCACCATATTTCAGGGTGGGGATCCAGGGCCAGTTCTGCGTCCATATCGACGCATCATCAAGGGCCGTCCAAACCGTCGGTGTAAAAAGGATACCGGCGGTTGCGCCCACAGTCATCTGTATAAAAGCTCTGCGTGCTACACTCATTCTCAGTACCCCTCTACTTGTGACAAGTGTAACAGGCGTTTGATTGGCCCTTGAGGGCATGACACCGCTCACACTTCCACATCTTCATTGTCGTCTTACTGTAACCAGTCAGCCTGTTCTGCTCAAAAGCCGGCGGTACATCATTCAGGTGAATATCCTTAAGATGACACAGATTACAATTCTGTTCGGCAGGCTCGTCGAACACCGAAGGATCGACGACGCTGGACAGGTCATTTTTCATGTCTGCCAACTCGGCAATGTCAAGCCCAGCATGAGCCTTGTGCGAGAAATACACATTATCCGGTTGATACTGATAGTTCAACCAAGGGACCTCTTTGCCTTGGATCAAATACTTGACCACATACTCGCGTTCTGCCTGCAGCTTATCCTCATCGCCAGAAGCCAAGTTGTCTTCAATAGCTCCGATTTCAGCTTTCATAATAGCTTCATAATCATTCGGGTCGATTCCTTCTTCAGCAATGGCCTCCATTGCTTCCTCTGGATCGACCGCGTGACATTCAGCGCAGACTTCATTTGTCGGGAATCCGGCATAAGAGCCATCATCCCGGAAATAATGACAGCTTTCGCAATCCATTCCCTGATCTTCCACGTGCACTGCATGACTGAACCAAATCGGTTGTTCGACATCTTTGTAGAACAATCCCGGAATGACAGCCCAACCTAATACGCAGGTGGTCAGGAAGCCGATGATAAAGGGAAGTCCCCCTCCACACCGTTTCGATGCTTTTCTTTCCTCCATAACCTCGCCCCATCACTCTAAAGTTTAAGTGAAAATCACACCAATTGAACTAAGTTCCCATACGGTAAGGATTGTTTTCGTGTCAAGAGAATATGAAAATTTTCACGATCTCTCAAAAGCGCATACAACCACTAAAATCTTTACAGTATCGGGACCTTACGGCATACAGAATTTATTTCTGAACTCGTCCGTAAACATCATCAAAACGAACGATATCGTCTTCTTCCAAGTATGGACCACTCTGAATTTCAATAATATTGAGAGGAACCTTTCCCGGATTAGCAAGTCTATGTTGAGAAGCTTTGGGGATATCGATGGACTGGTTTTCCACTAGGATTACTGGCTTTTCATCAACTTCGACCTCAGCTGTCCCATCCACTACAACCCAATGCTCACTCCGATGGTGATGCATTTGAGAACTCAGCCGAGCCCCAGGATTTACCTGAATCCGTTTGATTTTGTAATGAGGCCCCTCTTCCAACACCGAGTAGCTACCCCAAGGGCGCACAACAGTGGGATGACTTTCCACAAGTCGGCTTCCCTCGGCCTTGAGAGTAGCCACGACATCTCGCACTGACTGTACATGTTCCATGGGACAAGACAAAGTGGCGTCGCGAGTTTGAACCATAATCATGTTCTCCACCCCAACCACAGCCAGCTTTCCCCCTTCACTGATCAACAATGAATTATGACAATCCATAGCAAGTACATCACCTTGTATAACATTGCCATTCTGATCCTTTTCACCAATACGGTATAATGCTTCCCAACTGCCAAGGTCGTCCCAATCAAATTGGGCACGAACCACCGCTATATTGTCTATCTTTTCAACAACACCATAATCTACTGAAATATTGGGAAGTTCTCGATAACCCTGTACCAGAGACGTTTGATCTCTTTCCATCCACCAATCCCATAGATCCGGTTGAAATTTGGCAACTTGGGTCAAGAAATCCTTAGCACGGAACAAGAACATGCCACTATTCCAGAAATGACTCCCCTCTCGAAGAAACGCCTCAGCCTTTTCCAATCCGGGTTTTTCAACAAACCCATCCACGGCAAAAGCATCATCGCATATTTTTTTTCCTAGAGTGATGTATCCATACCCGGTTTCAGGCGTTCGTGGCTTGACACCAAAAGTGACAAAGAGCTTTTCAGCAGCCAGACAAGAGGCCTGAACAATATCCTCCCCCCAAGCCTGACAATTCCCTATCAAATGGTCGGAAGGAAAAATCGCAGCCTGAGCGCGGGGGTTTGCTTCCACGACCTTATCAAGACCAAGCATGATTGCTGGTAGGGTATTTCGCCCAACAGGCTCGGACAGGACCTGTGTTTCCATATTGGGACAAATTTCTGCGATCTGCTTGCGCACTTCGAAAACATGCTCATCATTTGTGACAACCCATATTTTTTCTGGGTCAAAAAGCTCGAGCACTCGGGCGACAGACTGCTGCAATAAAGTTTGCTCCCCATCCAAGACAAGCAACTGCTTGGGCAGGAGGTTACGACTTAATGGCCACAAACGGGTGCCAGACCCTCCAGCCAAGATAATGGCATGGCACTCTTCGGCGAATTGGGCCTTGAGCGGCCTGTTCTTCTGCATATTAGTAGTCCTCGTATATGAAGGGGGAATGGAAATCGACGAATCGGGACAATCGACGATCCTTTTCTGATAATATTGGTTTTTGACCATGCAAAGCGGGAGTCCAATCCATACCGATAGTAGGATCATCCCAGGCAATCCCCCCCTCGTGGTCCGGCGAATAAGGAGCATCAACTTTGTATTGAAATTCCGTATCCGGCATGATGGTTATATATGCATGTCCAAACCCTTTCGGGATGAACATTCGTTTAAAATTCGACGCACTCAAGACAACTGGAGCATATTTTCCATAGGTCACGGAACCGAGTCGCAAGTCAATGACGACATCAAGCACAGCTCCTCTGGTGACCCAAACTAATTTAGCCTGAGCCATGGGCGGCCTCTGAAAATGAAAACCTCGAAGGACCCCTAAGTCTTTTGAATAGGCGTGATTATCTTGGACAAAATCACATTCAATATCTAATAAGCGGAATGAATCCTTATTATAACTTTCAAGAAAAAAGCCCCTCTCATCCTGAAAGACCTTCGGCTCCAGCACAAAAAGGCCGGAAAAACCGGTCTCATAGACCTGCATCTGCCCTCCTCACCTTATGTTGGCCTGACTGACGGTACCATGTATCCGAGTTCAAAGTCGGACACAACCCCATGTAGCAATCGCTGCCATAAAAAAAACATACAACCTGTTCACATTTGCCCGATGGTTTGCTAGTTCCTTTCTTGGGAGAATCATTTTCATATTATTAAGGATTCAATTACATGAACTTTCTCGATATAGCACTTATCTGCATAGTCGTCATATTTACCATACGTGGTTTTTTCAGAGGGTTGGTTCAGGAGGCTCTTTCACTGATAGCCATCCTCCTGGCGATATTTCTTGCCACCAATTACCAGCACCTCCTTATTCCCCACTTAGAGCTTTATATTCACAGCGCCATTACTGTAAGCGCCCTTGCTTCAGTTATCCTTTTCTTCGGAACGATTATACTCTTTTGGCTCATAGCAAAAGCTGTTCGATCCATGCTTGAGATAGCCCTGCTGGGATGGGTCGATAGACTCACTGGTGCTTTGTTCGGTTGTGTTGAGGGTGCCATTATTGGATTAATTCTTCTCATTTTTCTTCAGTCATTCTCTCCAAACTCTTCTCAACTCAGGGAATCCAGCATAGCCCCACGCGTCCAGCACTTAATGAAGTTAACAGGTGATCTGTTACCAGAAGGAGCACGAGAGACTCTTATGCCCAAAGGGTTTTCGCTCCCATCAGCTCAACAGGCCATGGACTCAGCAAAAGAAGCTATTGGATTTGACGATGAGATTGATAATCCGCAATAATAATTTTTCTTAGAATTTCGTACTTATCACCTACACAAGGAATGAACGCCAATGAGCGAACAAGCAAGCAATCCACATACTGACGCTATGCAGGAACTCTTAGGTATTATTGATACATTGCTTGCCCCAGAGGGATGCCCCTGGGACAAAGAGCAGACCCCCCTCTCCATGTGTGATTATCTCGCCGAAGAAACCTTTGAACTCATTGAAGGGATTCGCAGTAACGACCCCAAAGAATCCATGGAAGAGCTAGGGGACGTCCTATTCATTCTGCTCTTCCTAAGCACCCTGTTTGAAAGAGCAGGACTCTTTACGCTTTCTGACTCCCTCAAAAATACTACTGCCAAAATGATCAGACGCCACCCTCATGTGTTTGCCAACACCTGTTTTGAAGACCGAGAAACCCTCTTGGACAATTGGGAAACCATCAAAAAAGATGAAAATAAGGGTACCAACAAAAAACATGTATTCGACTCTCTGCCCAAAGGGCTTCCCCCTCTTCTCAAAGCTTATCGAATAAACTCAAAAGCAGCTCGAAACGGTTTTACCTGGCAGTCAGATGACGAAGTAGAAAAACAGCTCAACGAAGAATGGCAGGAATGGCAGAACGCTCTCAAGTCCGGTGACAAGAAATCCTCTGAACAGGAATTTGGCGATTATCTTTTGACACTTGTGGAATTCGGTAGACGCAAAGGGATCAAGGCAAATAGTGCACTCGACATATCAAACCTGAAATTTTTAAGACGGTTTCAGGCGATGGAAGAACTCGCAGAATCTCGTGGGGTAGATTTTTCCGAGTTGGACTTAATGCATATGAATGCCCTCTGGGAAGAAGTCAAAACAACCGAATAACCTTTTTTTCTCCCTCCCCCCCTGCTCTATCTAGCCTGATAGGGCGTTTTGCCTAACAAACAGTTGTCGCCCTGCTGTTTATCTACGTCAGAGAAAGCATCCTAGAACCAATCATACACCCCATTAAATTGCCTAACTCACAAAAAATGGGCTTTTCTCTTTCAAGAAAAGCCCATGATACTCATATGGCGGAGAGGGAGGGATCAGAAAATCATAATTTTACACAATGATTATAAATATATATAAAATTAAAGTAAAATTTTATACCATTTATTATACCACCCACAAACAAGTGCCCTCCTGCGCCCTTAGCATTCCTAATACACTTAAAGCCAAATCAGTGTTCGGTTTAAACTCCTGTGTTAGTACAATCGAACTGTAAAGAGTCAGAATAGGATAAGAATTGACTCCCATTCAATAGGTCGTGGGTTCACTTCCCACTGCAACCACCTGTAATAAATACAATACCAGCCATCGTTAGTCCTTGACATTGTGAGAAATGTCACTAACTTATAAAGAGGATCAAGAAGTCGCAGAGGCGCTATCGTTGCAATCTTTGAATCCTAAGAGTGAGCAATGACGACTAGTTCAGTTCAATATGCATATGAATCGTTAAAAGGCACCAATAGAACATCTAATAAGGATGGCGTTGGGGCCTTCGATTTGGACATCGATGGATACAGCTTATTTGCGATCTTTGATGGCGTTAGCAGCCTCGCCAACGCTAAAAATGGAGTCAACTTAGCACTCAGAGAGCTAGGGAGAATCTTCTACGAAAACAAACACAATAATGACATTGATCTTGTTAAAATAGTTGAATCTCTGAATGCTAAGATCAGAGAGAGTAAGTACAAAAAGCCCTATACGACCTGCGCTATTTTAGCCATCCCTAAAGACAAAACTCGACCTGTGAAGATTGCAAGCTTAGGTGACTCAAGAATCTATGGCGTAGACAAACAATTTATCGAACAGCTCACAGAGGATCATCATATCGATGGTCATCCAAGCGTTTTGACACGCTACCTTGGCATGGAGCAACTAGAGCACTCTGACATCTTTTACAAAGAATTTATAAGTTCATTTTCTGATTATATGCTTTGCACCGACGGCTTCTGCTCTCTTTTTGAAAAAGATAAGTCCTTATTTCATGATATCTTTTTACGCCACACTCCTACAGGCGCAAAGAAAGAAGTAAACAAGCTCATCCAAGGCAAAAATCAAGATGATGCAACGTATATCTATGTGAGGACTAATGATGTTTGATTCTGAACAAGCATTAGTAGACCTGCTAAAGGAGCAGTTGCCAGGACCTTTGTTTCAGAAGTCTGATGAGACATTGGTCTTAGATGAAGTCAACTTAGGCTATGGCATTGCCGACTTAGTCATCACTCAATACCTTCCGCCAAAGCCTTTAATGAGGAATAATTTCTTTTCGAATCTACATATAACCATTCTTGAGCTATTAAAAAACGTTAGATCGGCAACACTCCCCTGCATTGAAGACAAGACAAGGGCATCTAAACGCTCTATCAACAGATGTGTAGAAGCACTTATTGAAGATGCCTATGTCTCTCTTGAGAGCGATGTTGTTAGACTTGAAAGAGAGTACTACTGCTCTATAAAAAACACGATCGCGATAGAGGCAAAGCTCAAAAATTGGAAGAGAGCACTTAATCAAGCTTACCGCTATAAATCATTCTCGAATGAGAGTTATGTCTGCTTGCCGGTTTCCAACTCTAGGCCAGCATTAAACAACCTCCACTTGTTTAAACAAATGGAGGTTGGACTACTAACCCTTCGCGATTGTGGCGATTTAGATATTATTTATGCTCCGCCTAGCGAGCAGCCAATTAGCAGCAAAATGAACATGCTTTTGAATGAGCAAGTATTAACTAAGCTGCATTCATCTTGATTACAGATTGCCATATACCAAGGTGGTAATCAGCACTTTCATCTGTCAGAAAGACCTTATGGTCTCTCTCTAAACGCTCATAGAGCTCTCGGGCCTCTTCAACACGCTCCAAGAATGCAGATGGCCTAGCAGATAACGGCTTGCCCGCCAGTTCCTTCAACTGACGAGATACTGCTAGCAGGTAGTTCTTGTGAACATCCGGCTTGTGAGTATCCCTATAATACTCATCTTGAAGAATGACATCCGAAAAGATATTCTTTTCATTTGCAATCAATGAGATACAGTTTCTTGCACGAACGATTCCCAACTGTTGCGCCTTGATCATGTTCAAAAGCTTTTCAGAGTAATACCAACCCTTTGAAGGGCCGCCAGCAGTATCTTCTGTGAATCGAGTAACACTGAAGTTTCGCAGATTTTCATATGTGCCAATAGTGACACCATCTACATCAACAAGGGAAAGAAAGACCAGGGCGTCCCAATTGGCGTATCCTAAAATAGTTTTAAACCCCTGGGCCTTTAAAGTCGTAAGTACATTTAGCAAGTTTGTGTAATAGCTTACGTTTACGCTAATTTTCTTTTTGTACTCTAAGCTTGCACCACTTGCTATATAGTATCCGTCAAAGGCAATACTCATATCAGTTGCAGCTCTGAGAATCTTTTCAATATACTCTGAACTAGCGATTTGATTATCGGAAAAGCATAGAGTCATATAAAACTCCTCATCGCCCCTCACCTTCTGAAGCTTCTTGTTCACCCTATTCAGAATATCAATAGTTCTAGCGACGTCCCCCAGTTCATAAAAAAAGCTTGGGACTATTATCCTCTTAAGTCCAAGTTCTTGCTGATACTTTATCGATGCCATTATGCAGTCGACACCGCTCACGCATGTGCCCTGTGATGAGGAATCATGGATAGGGTGGTAGGGATACGTGCCCAACTTACCACCTTGAGAAGCCTTATTTCCAAAAAACTGATGGTCAATCATCGATATAGGCAGATAGTCTTCTGCTTTATATCCACTGATAGGGTTGCCAATCTTTCCATACATAAAACTGTAGGCATTAAAAATGAATCCATCACCAATATCGTTAACAAAGTGGCTATCAAGGCTCCATTTATGATTGTGGCCTAGTTGGTGGTAGATTTCCATATTAGAGCTCCTCTAAAAACAAGTTCACAGTTCTAGGACGTAAGGAAATATTCTTCACAAATATCTTTTCAAAAAACTTTTTCAGAGAACAATCGTCATCCACATTATAGTCGAAACTATCGGCAGCAAAGGTCGCACGAATTTCATCCTCAGTTGAACCGAACGGAAGAGAGGAATACTTCATCACATAAGCTATGATCCCAATACTAAAAAAATCGGTTCGATATGAAATGGCATCACGATCTCCACTCAGTTGCTCAGGTGCAGCAAAGCCCGTTGTGTGAGGCTGAAATCCTGTTGTTGTGATTGTGGAGTCTTCAGGATTTTTGTAGATGCCGAAATCGATTACATAAATCCCACCACCAGTTGTAACGATTATATTTTCTGGCTTTAAATCCCTATGCGTTTTGCCTTCCTGCCATATTGGTTCCATCACGCCACAAAGGCCCTGAACAAATGTCTTAATCGATGAATCTTCCCACTTGAGACGCAACATCTTATTAAGCGGAAGCCCTTCGATATACTCCTCAATGACAACAGTTTCACCCTTGTAAAGAACGACTTCAACAACCCTAGGGATGCCATCAAGGTGCTTATTTTCAAGGTAAAAATCTAGCTCCCGCTCATCCCGCTCATTAAAGCGGTACCTGAACATCTTCAAAGCAAACTTTTCATTTCCACGACTCACAATGAACACATATTTTTGAGCACCTTGAAAGCAGTCATGGACCTCAGTTATCCCCAACTGCTCAATCAAATCCTGCGGTAATGAAAAAATGGGTGGCATCTAGGCTCCTCACCGACATGCTAAACTTGCCATCAATCAGATTGTTGATTCAAAAAACTTATAATACCTTTTGAATGCCGTGTAGTAAAGAATCAGAATGGCAAACATTTCATACCATTAAAGTCTACAATCAAGTAAGAGCATTATAACTATGAAGCCTTCCGCTTAAGACTTTTAATATACAGGGACGAACTGTTCATAAAAAATACACCATGTGACAAAGTTGAAACAAAGGCTCCGAGCGGCAGCCCCTCAATCTCAAACTGCTCCATGAAATACTGATCAAGATGCAGCTGCGCCATATGAAGGCCTTCATAGCACGACAACTTCAACTGTTTATCCTTGTTGTTTTTCTCATTGCAACTGGTAAACCTCCGCTTCGTGAACCATGTCCTACAGACCATTGGCCGGACTGCATAAATTGAACAAACCCCATCGTCACAAAACGGACATTGAGAGCTAAATTCGCGGCAGATGGATCTAAACTCAGCCCTTTTGGTGGGCATTTGTTTGAAGCTATCCCAAAAGGCTTCTCTAAATGGTTCAAAATCGACATCCCATTGTGGATACTTCTCAGCAAAGCTATTCCGGATGCCAGGCTGCTTATCTAGAAACTCATTTATGCACAGCAATTCGCTGGGATAAGCGTGAATAATCTGGTTGCAACAAAAGCTGCACCCCGGCTTACACTTCACAGTTCGCTTCCCAATCTCGCTATCAATGATAAAGTCTGAAAGCTTCAGGAATTCACGATAAATATCCAAATACGCCGAAAGACGTTTCTTGAACTTCAAAGAAGTAAGATCGGGAAGAGCTTCTGGGCCATAATTCATAAATGAACATACCACTTCTTCAACTTTGCCCATTATTCAACCTCACGTTAGAATTTGACGTTTGCTCAACTTGGCCCAACTGAGTCCAATCGTCAAATATGGTAAAATCAGGAGAAGACGATTTAGTAGACATAAAAAAAGGTATCAAGTTGGTACACTTGACACCTTTCTCCAAACACCCAACTGGGGATTAGCCCTTAACGACTAGACACAGTAGTTCGATCTTTATCCCAACGCCAATGCCTCTTCATTTTCCTCTTCAGGGCAGAAAAGACAAGGTGATCCAACACCTTTCTTTTATTCGGATACCTAAACTTCTCAATCCAAGATGAAGCAGACTTGTCGGCCATCGTAGCCTCAAATACGGATTGAATATGTGGAACATCCGCCTGACTAACCACCAGATCCTCTTCATCTACAGCCTTCGACTCCAAAAACGACACCATCTCTGTTAGATAAGGTTTCACTTCGAGCCGTATATGCTCCGCCCAAACAACTGCCCCTGGAGTGCCTTCTAGGTCGGATTCTTCAATAATCTGCTTTCCACACTGTTCGCAAACCCGACTCTTTACCCATCGTCCTTCGCATATTTTGCCACAGTAGTTACACGATTTATCGAGGTTTTTCTGAACCTTCTTCAATTTCATTTATCAACTCCCAAAAATATTCTTCAAAAACTACAACACCAAGGGTCAAAACGAAAAAGAAGAAAACTTGACCGATGAGCCCCTTTCGACTTTCCGAGAGAAGGGGGGTATACCTGTCTAACTATCTACATCTAGAAAATTTACGGCTTTATTCAAAACGATTTCAACCATCACAACCTGCTGGTAGTTAAGGGTTATTTCATTCAAGACACGCCCTTGCAGCGCGACCCTTGCATGCAAAAAGACCTCCCCATCTTTCTGGCATTTAGAGAAGGTCAAATAGCCCTGTTTATCGTTTCCAAAGGAATCAACATTTGACTTTATTGATCCAATCTTGTTGTATAAATAAGCCTGAAACCAACTTTTCAAATAGGCAAGCATCAGCAACGAAGAAACGTTCACCCCTAGAAATGAGGCCTTTAGCGTCTTCTCAACATTTCCACCGGCCACCTTTTCTTTCGCCATATAGCATTTAAGCCCGTACTCTTCGAACGTCATTTCAAGTAATGCTCCGTAATATCGGGCCGCTCATGGCCCATTTCTTTGGATACACGACCTAGGCTTTCATAATAAGAAACACCACCTTGACGTAATTCTTTCATACGCCGTTGCGCGTAATTCCATCTAAGCCCATGAGAACCATTATACTTCTGAGAAGTAAGCGCGGAAGCCTCTTTCAAACCAGCCCTATAATGATCCTTATTAATTTTAAATTTACCGTACTTTTGAATATGCTCTTTCAACTTCTGAAATGTTGCAGGAGAAAGTTGCGGCCTCAACACCTTCCCCCCCTTCCCCTTCGCTTCAAACTGCCCCCCTGGCCGAAGTTGACCTTTCCGAATCAACGAAATCTCATTAACTCGACTCCCGGCCTCATATTGCATCTGAGCTGCGAGTTGATGGTCAGCATTAGAAACAAATTGGATTAAAGCTTCAGGTTGATGGTACGCCCTCGTCGATTCAAACCGCTTCAGCTCTTTTGCATCCTCTCTCGTAGCCTCAATGCCGCTTTGCAGCTCAAAACGTCGCTTCATCCCCGTCTTATCTGCGAAGCCATTAAGAGCCACTTCCAGCTTACTCAGGGCAGCTGCGTACTGATTGTATGTAGCTCTTGCCACCCCCCTCTCAATGCACTCTTCTAAATACGACTGAACGTGCCGGGCTTCTATCCGAGTCAATTGCCTCAAACCATACTTATCCCTTGCGTGAATAAAGCACCTTCTCCAACACTCTCGATAAGCATCTGCAGTACTATACGAATGAATACCGAGCTTCTTACCCAAATCTCGCCAGGTCCTCGCCCCGTCTTTTCTGGCAACCTCCTTGGCTGCATGTTTAGAAGAGCCTATGCGTTTGATACCAGACACTTCATAAACGAGCTTAACTTGACGCTTTGGGCTTCCGTATTTCTTGGCCATCGCTTTTCACTTTGATCAGAATTATTGCCCCTGATCAGGGCGACTCTTCTTGAGACCAATCAGATTTTTGCTTCAGGAAGAATCACTAGATCCCCATGACCGCTGAGCGGCATAACTTCCTTCAGTACTTGAACCGGGTACTGAGCCGTGGCTTTTTCCGCGCTGACACTAATGGTGTCTATGGGCAGCGCGCAAAAGGTTTCCCAAAAGCATCGTGCCCCCAGCTGTTGGATTCGGAAGCTTGGTTTCCGAGGTCATTTTTTCCGCATTTGAGTCGAATGCTCAATTAGGACGATGCGCAAAAATGTACCCAAAAAGCTATTGCCCTTCTCGCGCCAGCAGCACGAGTTCAAAAGGTAATAAGGGAACTGTCAACAATCTGCCCCATCAGAACAACAAGTGTCAATGCAAAATCGCGCAAAAGAAGCGGCTAACGCCGCTTTAGTCTTCGACTAAAGCGGCGTTAGGCATTGATATTAGTAAAGTTACGATCTACAGTTTACATATGAGGTGACATATATTCTTTACATATCACTTTACAACATTGTATGATGTCACACTATGTCTAAATTACATTGAATCTTTCATTTAATAAACAAATCTCACAACAGGTCATACAATGTCATATAGTACCATATCCACAATTAAGAGGTATACGGACACGACCCCCGAGCAACGAGAGGATTTGTTTCACTGGTTCGCAACAATGACAGAAGCCGAACAGATTCACGTGCTCGAATTGCAGCGCGACCTGCTCCGAAGACTAGCAGGCCAACAGACGAACCCCTCCCCAATGATCGCCCTTGCGACTCTAGCCGAAGCCCTCTCAAAACGAGCTGCCACGCTAGATATTTTGACAAATAAATATTTTGAAGGTGACGAAACTCAAAATCTAAAAATTTTAACAAAAATACGTATCGACGCTTTCACGAAAGGACGCCCAGAGGGAAAAAAAGAAAGACAGTATCGCATACAACTGCATGGACTCGTCCAAGAACTGAGAGACTCGAATCTGAGCTGGAGAAACTGTGCCACGTATTTAAAAAAGCACCACAGATATACAATCAGCCACCAACGCCTCATGCAGCTATTTAAAAAATACTCAAAGGAGGAATAAAAGGGGAAAAGCAAAGCAAGTGAGAGTTCTGGCAAACTAAAAAACAATGGAGGAGAAATGGCGAACAAATTTAAAACTGCAATGACCTTCGGCCTACCCATCGGCTTCATCGCTTTTGCAGTTCACAACGGAGGTACAGGCTTCCTCAACCTACTAAACTTTTTGGGTTCAGTATTCCATGGCAGCGAGTTTGCCAACTACATAGGCCTATCTTTCAGGCAGTTCGGCAAGGATGTCGCTATGTTTACAGGCCCGGCCACGCCAATAGAAATGCAAAGCCTACTCTTGGGAGTCGGTGTATTTTCCTTAACGACTGCGACAGTATTTTTAATACTGACCCGACATTATGTAGCAATCGCACAAAACAAGTAACGACAGGCAGTTAAGCCTATTTCCTAAAGGGCGGCGTTTATGGCCGTCCTTTTTTGATCCCAATTTGACTTTTAAGGATGACAACTTACAATTGATTGGCTCAGGTCTTGAGGTTTACCTCTTTATACTGAGCGTTATCCTCTTCCGAAAAGGGGATCTGAGAAGTACCACCTTTTTCATAAAGAAGGAGATCAAAAATGGATAGCAACCTTACGCCCTACATTGTCATCTTTGTGGCCGGGGTCGCCGCTTTTGTTTTTGCTCTCTGGTACGACCACAAAAACAAGCCAAATGGAAATCATAAATAAAGTAACATCTGCCCCTATCCCCACAGAAGTGGCTATCTATAAGCTCAAATCAAGCAGCGAATTTGGCTACGCCATGTTGGAGTTTTCTCATGAATTCGTAGAAATCTTCTTCAACGAGATAAACAAATACATTACTGAATTTTTGATACTAACCAGAAAAAGAAATGCGTTGGCTCAAACACACGGATAAAAGAAAGCCCGGCTCAAACCGGGCTTTCTCATTGTCTTCAGGAGCTATTTTTTCTGTTTTGATTGGTACCAAAGCCCATAGAGAAAAACAACGCCAAGCATGGCAAAACCAATCAGGTACTTGATAGTGCTATCTTCCATCATTTTCTCTCCTCAGCCGGATTGGCTCACTCCGGGCTTTTATTGTTGTCTTCAGATTTATTCTTTTTGGGTGGTTTATACCAAAAATAACCGTACAAAAAAACACCAATGCATGTCGCAAAACCAATCAGCGCATTTATCTGAGTACTTTTCATTTCAGTTCCCCTTCAACACCACAGATTTACTTCATTGGTTCGCACCAAGCTGGACCGGCTCAGACCGGCCTAGTCCAATGCCGCGAACTAGCGAGAATTGTTAAGGGCATTCCTGCTACTTAACAGGCGTTGCCGTTATGCTTTTACCCTGAGCGGCCAGCTCATCGAGCGCCCATTCAATAAGAAGAGCGCAAACCTGGCCTCTAGGTCCGACAGTTTTCTTCTCAAGCTTGTTCCGGATCTCTGCTGAGATTGGCACATTTACGGACGTCCTCGGCTTTGGGCCTTGGCCATACATCAAAACCAATGGCCCCCGCTTGCCCAGGCGTTCTCCGACCTCCACCTCCAAACGTTTGACAGGCTTCTTTCCTCTCGCCCCTGGGCGACTTTGCTTCGTACTGCTTTTCCTCTTTTCTTCCTCTTCTTTGAGGACTTCCATGTCGGTTGCTTCGTCTTTATCTAATTCATTCATCCAATCGTCATTATTAGACATTATGCAGCACACTCCGCTAATGTGAGTAAAGTTGAAATCTTTATCTATTTTTTTAGAACATTTTGAATCTCTTGTCGCGCATCTTGTACTGCATAGGCACTATTCAACTCAACATCAAAGATGGTCCTTCCTTGATCCATTGCCACCCGATAAACAGTTCTGCTCTTCACGATCTTAGGCTCTGCAAAGAGCTTCATTTTGACAGCCCGCTGCATGGTCTGCCTTTCAACCCTGTGCTGTCTCTTCACATCATTGAATACGACAACGACTTTCACTCCCGAAGCCACGAGACTACGCAAAGCTTTGACTCCGGCTTGCATGTCAGGACGGGATGGACGCATAGGGAAAACTACGGCCTGTGAAGTGGGAACCTCTGAAAACCCTGGAGGATGATCCACTATTACGACATCAAAACCATTGCGTGGGATTTTATCAGTCACCTCGAACGGAAGGTTCCCATCGGCGGCAATCGCAAGAGCGGTTCCCTGAGGATCAAGGTCTGCCAAAACCACACTCTTTCCTTTAGCCTGAACTGCGGCTGAAAGGTTCAAAGCCAGGGTAGATTTCCCAACCCCTCCTTTTGGATTCCATACTGATATTGTAAGCACTTAACCTCCTAGAAAAGACTTCCTTTTTTCATCATAAGACTATATAGTTGTTAAAAGATGTAAACTTTATACAACTTATAGTCAATTTGTCAGTGTGGATATTTAAAAACCCCTTCGCAAGAAGGTTTAAGGCAAGGCCACAAAAACGGCCTGACAGAGTTCCTACCACCCTGCCAGGCCTAAACCTAAAACCCCTCAAGGAGGCTTTCGGAAATGCATCCCGAATTGCAAAATTTTGATTACCAATTACGCACTATCGTGCGTGCTGTCGAGTCTGGCGCCGTGTTGCCCGTTGGAAACCGCCGCCTGTTCATGCCGGAGCCAGGACAATTTGCTAACCTGATACAGCTCCCCAATGGCGAAAGCCGCTACGTCCCTCTCCAGGACATGACTATGAGCAGCTTCTTCGACGAACTGGACAACCTCCCAGAGGCCAGCCTGTTCACTGTCGTGGATCGTTCTCTAACGTTCCTCGTGGCTACCGCAGATCCGGACGAATTGGACGACATAGCACAAGACACGCGTCTCCCTGAAGGGGGCACTCCATAGAGCGGACAAAGTTGCACGTTAAGGCGTTTGGCCAAGATTCCAGATATAATCTCCTGTGAGATTGATGTGCTCCCATCCAAGCGGAGAAAGGTAGCTCTGAAACTCCTCCGGAACATCCATTTCCTCTCGTACTTTTTTCACGGCCTTTTCCAGATAGACCGTGTTCCAGAGGATTATCGTAGCTACGACAAGGTTTAGACCAGAAGTCCTATAGCACTGGCTTTCAAAAGAACGATCTCGGACTTCTCCGAGTCGATTGAAAAACACTGCACGAGCAAGTGCGTTTCTGGACTCCCCTTTGTTCAGACCGGCTTGAACACGAGAACGGAGTTCTGGCTTTTTGACCCAATCCAATAGGAAAAGAGTCCTTTCCAAACGCCCAAGCTCGCGTATGGCCAAAGCCAATTTGTTTTGCCGTGGATAGGAGGCCAACTTACGAATTATGAGGGATGCCGTAACGGTTCCCAATCGAATTGAGCTTGCCAGCCTCAATATCTCTTCCCATTGGTTCTCAATGTCCTTTTGCTTGATCTTTGATCCTATCAACGGCTCCAGGTCAGCCCAGCGTTTTGCGCTGCCAAAGGTGTATAGTTTTACGTCACCTATGTTGCGAATTCGGGGAGCAAAACGAAATCCGAGCAAATGGCAAAGAGCAAACACATGGTCCGTAAAACCTGCGGTGTCAGTGTAGTGTTCTTCAATATTGAGATTGCTTTCATGGTAAAGCAAGCCGTCCAGGACATAGGTTGCATCGCGTGCTGTTGCGTTGATGAGCTGGCTGTGAAATGGGGTGTATTGATCCGAGATGTGGGTGTAGAAAATCACACCGGGATCTCGCCCATATCGGGCATTTACATCTCCGAGGCCTCGACCAACACTGCCAAGAGGAAAGTGCTGCCCGTCTGAAGACGAGGTGGAGCCATCGCCCCACTGTCCTGCAAGTGGAATTATGTGGTGGTAATTGGTTATCTCAGCCAACCCTCTGGAATAGCATTCGCTTCTGACATACCAATCCGAAACCCAAGACAACTGTTTATACGAGGCCCCGGAACTAGCCTCTGCCATCCTTGTCAGTCCAAGATTAATCCCATCTGAGAGAATCACTGACAAAAGAGATTCCTTGTCTTGAGATGGTTGGCCAGTTCTCAAATGAGTGAATTGTTCGGTGAAACCTGTCCATTGATCTACTTCAATGAGGAGATCGGTAATTTTAATGCGAGGAAGCTCTGCATATACGCGCCGGCTGAATTGCTTGGCTTCATCGGGAACAGAGTTACCCCTATATGGTTGCATTGAAAGCCTACCATTCTTGAGACAAACCGTATCCAAATCATTGCTTCTGAGAAGCCTTTGGAATTCTTCCAACTGACTTTCAAGGAGTTCTTTCCGCTCTGAGATGTATCTTGTGCAATCCGTTTCGACCGCTACAGGTATTTCACGAGACTCCTGAAGCTGACGAAAAGCGGAAGGGCCCATGAGGTATTCGTTGAAATCTTCGAATTGACGGCTGCCTGGTACCCATACATCGCCAGAACGGAGTCGGTTACGGAGTTCGCTTAAAGCGCACAGTTCATAGTACCTACGGTTCAGGCCATCAGTTTCGAAAATAAATGGTTGCCAGCGTTTTGGGATAAATGAAGTAGGAACTTGGTCGGGCAATTTGCGTTTGCCCGTTTTGTTCATGTCACGGATGATATCAATAGCTGTAAGAACATCCCGTCCACCAGAGCTTGCACGGAAGTCAAAATGCTCCAACATGGTTGGAGCATACCGCCGAATCTGATTGAAACTCGTGTCAACATAATGGAGATAATCGAACCGCTGAGGTTGAGACAGGTTTTCAGCAGCTTCAACCGTTGCACGAAAATCATCCCAGGACAGTTCAGCCTCGATTAGCTCCCAAGGGTCTAAATGCTCCTCACGCGCTTTGATTAAGGCTTGGCCAAGCTTTGAGAAAACGTTGACGGTTGTTTTGATGTTCTTTGCATCATCTTGTAGCTGAGTAGCCTGTTTTCGTTGGCTACGCCGCATTAGGGAGCCAATGATGCGGTCATGCATGTTGACGACCTCATCCATTAAGGAGCGTTGAATTTCAAGCAAGCATACGGTCATGATCGTATACCGTCTTTGTTCATTCAACATTCGCAGATTATGCACAGCAATTCGATTACCTTCTTGGGCAAGTTGCTTGCGGCGAATTGTCGGTACTGCGTCCAAGACCTCGGAAGGAAGACCAAGCAACCGGATAGCGGCCAACTTTTCCATTATCAAAATCACATTTATAGGAGAAGGACGGCCAGCAGGTTGACGAATCCATGAAAGTCTACTCTGTGATTTCTCGCCTCGTGGATTAAGCCAAAATTTAAGATCAGCCTGGTGCCTGTCGGACAACAGGCCGGTCACTTCATTGTAGACTCTGCGATCTGCTTGGATCTTCACCTGGGCAACGAGGCGTTCCACAACTGTCAAAGCAGGATGCAGAATTTTGCGACGTCTCAATTCATTTAGGGTTGCACCTACAAGGAAAGTACTCTTTGGATTGTCTACAGCAATTGGCGTCAGCCAGCGCACCATCTCTTGATAGTGACTATCTCCAAATCTTGAAAGCCGGAAAAACTCTATCAAGGTCTTAAAATGCTCTCTGCGCGTCTGGTCTCTGTCCGCGTAGCCACAGAAGACTTCCGACTCTTCTTCTATTTGCTCTGCAATGAATTCGACCAAGGAATCGGGAATTTCATCATCGGGTCGTAAGGCCCTTCCAGGGAATTTGATGAGACAGAGTTGTAAAGCAAATCCGAGCCGATTGCGTGGCCGTCTACATTTGGAAATAAGTGCAAGTTCGTCTTCGTCCAAAACGTAGTACCGTGTGAGTAAATCCGGAACGCTTGGTAAGACTTCAAAAACGGTTCTCTGGGAAGAGGAAAGGACTGTTCTGCGAGGCATTTGAACCCACTTGTATCTTTTCTAGAATCAATAACGTATTGTTAACATAGTTTGTGATACGGAATAAGGTACAGGATATCGTACCTACCTGAACTATATTGGACATGTAACTCAAACGAGGGTTTGTGAACAGCCTATGAAAATTGGTTACGCACGAGTGTCAAAAGCTGATGGCTCACAAAATTTAGATCTCCAACGAGATGCTTTGCTGAAGGCAGGAGTTCCTGCTAAGCGCATTTATGAAGACATGGCTTCCGGCAAGAAAGGCAAACGTCCAGGTTTGGACGCTTGCCTAAAAGCTCTACGCCAAGGAGACATTCTGTTGATTTGGAAGCTTGATCGCCTAGGGCGAGATCTCAAGCACCTTGTATGCGTGGTGCAAGAACTTGCTGAGAAGGATATTGGCTTTAAAGTCCTCACAGGGCGTGGGGCAGATATCGACACAACCTCTGCAAGTGGCAAGCTGATTTTTGGCATCTTCGCAGCCCTTGCCGAGTTCGAGCGTGAATTGATCAGAGAGCGAACCATGGCAGGGCTTGAAGCCGCCCGCGCTCGCGGTCGCAAGGGAGGACGGCGATTCGCTCTAAACAAGACCCAAGTACAAATGGCGCAAGCTGCAATGAAAAACAAGACAACTAGCGTGAGGAATCTCTGTAAAGAGCTTGGGGTAACACGGGTCACCCTTTATAGGTATGTAAGTCCAAGTGGTGCGTTAAGGGGGCATGGCATACAGGTTTTAAATCCACATGCCCCACATGCATAAGTCGTCAACTTCATTTATTGCGATATCTTATTGTCTTGTCAGCACTTCCTTCATTCGTTGGTATTCATCCGCAGTGAGTTCTCCCTTTGCGAATTTTTCCTTGATGATGTTCAGGGAGTCATCTCTGTCCGGTCGTCCACCTTGTCGGGAGGTGAAGGCTTGAAAGAGTTTGGAGATGAGATACACCGCAACCAATGCGAGAAGTATCATCCAAATGAATCCAAACATGCCGCCTCCCATGAACCAGCCGGGGCCACCGCCATTCAATATTCCAAAATTACAACTCCACATGATTTAATCTCCTTATGAGCATGAGAGGTGAGGGGGAGTTTCCTCCCCCATCGAATTCGAGATTCAGACCTACCAACGGGGGCAGTTGTAGCCGTATCCATTATCGTAGCCATTGTAACCCATCATACCGGGACCCATACCACGCCCCATCATGCCTCGGCCCATTCCGCGTCCCATCATGCCGGGACCCATCATGCCATTGGTCGGGAGATTCTGAGCAGCAGCCTTTTCATTGAGGGTGGTGATGCCCTCATTGATCTGCTTTGTCAGGCTGCGGACCTTCTTTGCATCAGGATTAGGACTGGCCATGATAGCGGCCAGTTCAGCGCGGTCTGCATCAATCTCTGCCCTCAGCTTGGCGGTGGAGTTCAGGAAGTCCTGATACGCCTTGTTGTTGGTGTCGAAGGATTGTGCATTGTATCCATTGCCATTCCAACCTCCGCAGTTGCCGTATCCCCATGCCATTGCATCGGTTGCGACGAAAGCGAGACCAACAGCCATAACCAGTGCCAAAGCGATAATGTTCTTCTTCATGATAATTTCTCCTATTGAGTGTTTTGTGAACAAGCTTTGCAATGACTAAGGCAAGACTGATGCCAAAGAATGAACAAACTCTACAAGTCGCACTTAATATTGGAGAAAAGTATTTTCCAGCGGAATCCGCCGCGTGATCTGGATTGAGAAGGTAGGCGTGAGTGCTTAAAAAGTGTACACATGAGGCATGCAGAGTGTCTAAATTTTAGCCAGGCTGTCTCGATCTGAAAAAGGAAAGCCGAATAATGAAGAAAAGAATCAACAATTTTTTGGGAAATATGTCGCCTTGGGCTGTTATCGGGATGAGCCTTATCCTTGTAATCGTGGTGCTCGTTTTGGCATTCATGAATTACAATCGCGAAAAACAATATATGGGACGGGTGCTCAGTGAGAAAGGCTCGGCCTTGATCAAAGCCTTTGAAGCAGGAACACGCACTGGAATGATGGGCATGCTCGGTGAGGGACCCAACCTGCAAGTGTTGATGCAAGAAATCGCGACCCAACCCGACATCCTCTACATTGCCGTGGTAGACTCCTCCGGAGAAATTCTGGCGCATAGTAATGAAGTTGAAATCGGTCAGCAGTTTATCTCCGAAAAGGATTTGACCGAGTTGGCTGTCACCAAGGATTCTCAGTGGCGTGTCGTAGATGAACCCGAAGGCACAAAGTCTTTCGAGGTGTTCAAGCGATTCCTTCCTGCTTTGGCACAGCGCACTCAGTCTGGCCTGCCTGCAGCAATGCAGCAAAGAAGAAGCCAGATGATGCAGCGTATGATGGGCAGACAGTCAGGAGGCATGTCCGATGATTGGTGCCAACCGGGCTGGATGAGTGGACTTAAACAGGACAGGATATTGGACCCAGCCGAACGACCTGCCATATTTATTGGTATGGACGTAGCTCCGTTCGAAGAGGCCATTGCCGAAGACGTTTCATTAACATTGACTATGTCAGGTATCCTGCTGCTCTTGGGCCTTGGTGGCGTGGTGTCTTTGTTCTGGATGCAAAGCCACACACGGTCCAAGAAGCTTTTGCAGGACTCTCAAGCGTTGACCGCAGAGATGGTAGCGAACATCCCAGAAGGTCTGGTTGTATGCGATCCTGATGGACGAATCACCTATGCAAACGACATTGCCCTTGCTCTGTTGGCACGTGATTATGATGATATCACACGGATTGTGGGACAACAGGCCAAAACCCTCTTGCCCGATGAACTCTGGGTGCTTCGCTCCTCAGTAAATACAGAGCAGCAGGTAGTTGAGAAAGAAATGGAGCTTGCGTTGAATGACGGACATAAGTTGCCTATAGCGGCGGTTGTAACTGATATCATCACCGAAGAGGGAGTCAATGTTGGCCAGTTATTTATGGTTCGCGACCTGAGTCAGGTCAAAGAACTCCAAGAAGAGGTTCGCAAAGCCGATAGAATGGCAGCTATTGGTCATCTTGCCGCAGGTGTTGCTCATGAGGTGCGCAACCCTCTGAGTTCCATCAAGGGCTATGCAACATACTTCGGCTCCCTTTTTGATGAAGGCAGCGACAATCGAAAGGCAGCAGAGGTCATGACCTCGGAAGTTGATCGACTGAACCGAGTCATATCTGAACTCCTTGAAATGGCCCGTCCTGCTGACGTCAAACTGCGCGATACGGATGTCTCAACGCTTCTTGAAAGCTCTCTGCGCTTGGTTAAACAGGAGGCCGAAAGTGCGGGTGTGTCCGTGTCCTTGGAGACCTCCAAAGACATTGGAGATGTCATCCTCGACCCGGATCGGATGACGCAAGCCATGATCAACCTTTACGTCAATGCCATTCAGGCCATGCCGGATGGAGGCACGCTTGCAGTCGATGCCAACAGGCATGGAGCTTTCTTGCAGTTGACGGTTTCAGATACAGGCGCAGGGCTTTCTGATGCTGATGTGTCGCGCATATTTGACCCGTACTTCACCACCAAACAGACCGGAACAGGGTTGGGCCTTGCCATCGTGAGCAAGATTGTCGAAGCCCATTCCGGCGAAATCAAAGTTGAATATACCGGGCCAAATGGAACAGCTTTTACCATTCTCATTCCGATAGAATCAAAAGGAACGGCGTAAATATGAGTGCCAAGATTTTAGTTGTAGACGATGACAAAGCACACCTATCAATGCTTGAAACGATGCTTACGGGGTGGGGGTATGCTGTTGTGGGCGTGGAAGATGGGGCAGACGCCATTGAGAAGGTGAAGGAGGCTCCCTTTGACGCTGTTCTGATGGACGTCAGAATGGCAAGAATCGGTGGCATTGAAGCCCTGAGCCAGATCAAGGAATATAACCCGGCCATTCCGGTTGTGATCATGACCGCATACTCTTCCGTTGATACGGCTGTGGAGGCGATGAAGTTGGGGGCGTATGACTACCTGACCAAGCCCTTGAACTTTGATGAACTCAATATGACTTTGGAGCGTTCTCTGGACCACATGACGCTCATCAAGGAAAACCAGTCCCTCAAAGAGAGAATATCGGAAGACTCAAGCCTGACGGACATTATCGGCAACAGCAAGCCCATGAACGAGCTTATCAGTATGGTTAAGACTGTCGCATCGACTGAGGCCACGATCTTGATCTCCGGCGAGAGTGGCACCGGGAAGGAACTGTTTGCCAAAGCGATCCACGCAAACAGCAACCGGAAGAAGGCATCGCTTGTGACTGTCAATTGCGCTGCCCTGACTGACACTCTCTTAGAATCAGAACTCTTCGGCCATGAAAAAGGTGCGTTCACTGGAGCAGACAAGAAAAGGGATGGCCGTTTCATGCAAGCCAACGGTGGTTCCATATTCTTGGATGAGGTTGGTGAAATACCGATGCCAATGCAGGCAAAGTTGCTCCGGGCAATTCAAGAGCGAGAAATCCAACGAGTCGGCAGTGACAAAGTCTTGAAGGTTGATGTCCGAATCATCGCAGCAACCAACAGAGACCTCTTGGTTGAAGTCGAAAAAGGGAATTTCCGAGAAGACCTGTATTACAGGCTGAACGTGGTGAACCTCTGGATTCCGTCTTTGAAGGAGCGTGGAGAGGATACACCACTGTTGGCTACATTTTTCTTGAAGCGTTTCTCCGAGTTCAACAGAAAGCAGTTGAAGGGATTTACCCCCATGGCAATGGATGTGCTCGTGAAATATGATTGGCCCGGAAATGTCCGTGAACTGGAAAACGCAGTGGAAAGAGCAGTCATTCTTTCCGCTGGTGAATACGTGTCTGAAAAGGATTTGCCTTCAGCACTTACGCAGCATTTCGAAAATGTTAGTGGCTCCAATGGAGGCCAGCATCACGTAGGCGGCAAGTCGCTGCAAGAGATCGAAAAGGTTGCCATCGAAGAAACGCTGACACAGACGGAAGGCAATAAAAGCGAGGCGGCAAAGCTGCTGGGCATCACGCGCACGACGTTGGACAATAAGATCAAGAAGTATGAAATATTTATTAAGAAATAACGATCGCGTTTTTTTACTGTCTCGCAATTAGAAATTATTATTACAACAGTCAGACATTTAAGAGGAGGGGGAACCACTTGGGGCGCTTTCTAAGCGTGCGTTTTTTCCCTTTCTATGGAGTGTCCCCCTGAAGACGACTAAACGGAGGCGGCTTTCAAGCCGCCTCCGTTTATGTGCCCCTAAACAAAACGGCCCGACACTTCCCCAAGTGTCGGGCCATTCAAGGAGAAAGGGGCAACGCTGAAAGTTACCACCCCATGAAATTGCGAATTCTCAACTCTTCCTGTCGAGCTTGCTCATGAGTGCTCATTGACAAAACCTGTTCAGGTTTGGCTCCAGCCCGGAAAAACAAATGCAAAGTTCCTTGGGAAAAATTAGAGCTACCAACAGAGTGGCTCCTTTCTCCTGCACCAACGTCACGCAAATCTGAAAGCCGGTACATCTCCCCGCCGAAATAGATAGCGTCGGCCCCACGATCAATCACCAGGTAGCCTCCACGTCGATACTTAGCCGGCACGTAGAAATCGACCTGGATCTCACCGCACTCAATCGCTCGTTTAATTCTATTGTAGGTAGGCACAGCGAATATGTGACTGAATGCAAATAAAAGCGTGATAATGCCCACCGGAACGAGAAACCAAAAGGCTATAAGAGACCAAAAGGCAGCAATATCATTCATGCCGAGTGCAGCAGACACGATCAGTAGAGTAACAACAACTCCTAGCCCTTTTAAATCCCTGACCACAGGGTTTAGGCCAATGATATCCTTCAGCTGATCCTTGACAGAATTACCCCCTTCTTGACTGAAGGGAATACTGTTCGTGCTAAAATTCATATGGCCTCCATTTCAGAATTGATTTCGAACTCTCAAATACGTATAAAGTATACGTATGATTGTTAAAAAAATCAATTTCATTCTATGAGTCTCAATCTCGGTCAAGCAAATTCGAGCCAGCCCCTCCCGTCCCTTCAACCACTTCTGACACCTCTCCAGGCCTATTGGGGTTATATCCAGAGCTTCCTCCAGAGGATTCACCACCTCCCTTCTTACCTTGGTTATCACCTCTCTGAGGCTTGCTACTAGGCTTAGGGGAACTATGCGTCACATTCCCCACACCTCCCATAATTATTTGCCTCATAGAATCAGCATGTCCTGCGAGGCCCATTGTAGAAGCCTGATGACCTATCCAACTCATAACTTTACGCGGCAGGTGAGAATAGCCTTGGGAGCAAAGGAAAGAAAACATATAGACGAAAAGTACACTCATGATAATACACATGAAGAAACTAGTTAAAATGCCTGTATGGGATGAAACCGAACTAATATCTGCATTCGAATAACTGTAATAAAATGCTTCAAATATTCTAGCGACAATCCAGCCCATCACTCTCATGATCATAAATATAATTATAAAACCAGCGACATAGAGAGGTGGTTTAAAAAGAATCTCAAGGAATTGGTAGTATCCCTGACTACCCATTTCGCCTGCAAGGCCGTCTGCTTGAGTACTCCATGCATGGGCAGCCACCCAAAAAGGTGCGGCTACCATCACTTCTACGACAAGCAACAGAAATCCAACCATAGCAATACACCAATACAACATAGGCATAAGAGGTATTACATAGGCAAATATAATTCCGATTGTGTACAGTCCATCAGTAATTTTAACCACCGATTCGGCTATGTACTTTGCCCCTTCTATACCGGCTCCAGCAGCTCCTTCAAGCTGTCCACCTGTGAAGACACCAACAACTTTCCCAAACAAACTCTCGGTAAAGCCCTCCCCGTAACCTGAGGCCATGCGCAATCCCAGCCCTGCACTCCAAAGCATGGCACTTGCATCCATTATTCGATGTCCAAATTGCGCGACTACGAGCGTAGGATCTTCATTTTCAAAGCGATTCAACAGATCTTGGAGGAAAAAACGCCCAGAAAAAGCATATAACGCATCTTCAACCATGCTAGACACATCTCCAGCTAGCATAGCTTGCTTGATGGACGTACCTACTTGTGATGGATCGGGTTGCGCATTAAATTTCGCATCGCCTACGGATAAGGCTATTCCCAGACCACCAAAAAGAAAATCTTCGGCTTGTCGGCTAACAGCCTTGGTATCCATTCGGCTCAAGTTAACCGGGCTAGCAACTATATCTCGTGCTTCCCTAGAAAGCTGAGACATCATCAACGGCCATGCGCCAGCTGCCATCCAGCCAAGTTCTTTAGTCTTGCCAACAAACTTCTGAGAATCTTGTGTGATCTGATATTGAGGGTAGTATGACGCAAAGTTTTGAATGACCGGCATGACGGAACTTTGATACGCATTAACAGCTGAAATCAGCCAATTGGAATCAGTTTGCTCTACACCGTATACGATTCTGGAGGCAGCCGGGAAAATCACATTATTCATAGCTATGATGCCGTTCACTTTCGCCAACATCATAGGGTCTTTGACATCACCAGGGATTTCGATAGTGCCGAGATCCTCTGAATCTAGACCACGCCCTGGAGGAACCGCGAATTTAAAAATCCACTTTGGCCTGTCGTTTGAAAACAAGCTGAAGTCATTGGACTCAAGGGTTGAACTATGGGCACTGGTGGAAAACGGTAAAAAGCCTACCCACACCGGAGAAATTGGCTGGGAACCTCGTTTCAAAAATTCCCTATTCTCATCAATGGACTCTTTGCTAATGTAATTCTGAACCAAGCCTGCCTGCATCAAAACACGCGCGATATTCTTGGCCTCCTCTTGCATCTGTGGAGGCATTTCAGCCGTGACTGCAGCAAAATTGGATTTAGCCAAATGATCCATGGAAAAGTAATAGATGCTATTTGCCCAGGTGCATGCCCAACCGAGGCATACAAGAATTCCAGCTTGAAAAAGGGAAATCCCCCCCGAAAGCATAGGAGTCGTCATGGTCATTCCAAACATGCAACGGATCGGCCACCACACACCATTGAAACGCCTACCTCCGACCGTGCCCTCCTGGGCAGTTCCACCCAGAGACATAACAAAGGTCCATATCGACCAACCAACAACCGCCGCCATGAGCAGCGTGTTGATCTCGGAGAGAATTTTGAAAAAGGGGGTGTTGACCGAGGCGTGCTCTGTAATCGCCCACCAGTTCTCTCCAAATATCTTCGAGAATGCGATCGCGGACATGTCGGTTGGGGAAAGGTCAGGAGAGATAGGTATGGCCATACTATTCACCAAGCTCCTTCATCGTCTTTACAACCATGCTTCTAGCTACATCAGTATCAAAACTTAAGCCGCCTATTGTAATCATTGGGGTACTCGTTGCGTCTAAGAAATGAATGAAGTCTTCCCCCCGCCCCTCAGAAATCAACTTTTCAATCACTGCTCGATGCTGACTTGAGGAGCTTCCCCTCTCTCCTTGAGCCACTTTCTCGGCCTCCTTCTCAAGTAAATCCAAATTCAATTTTCCCTGTTCGCCAAGAAGCACCATTTTTGCTTTATATGCATCGGCATCTTTTTTGATTACCGAACATATATCAATCCACCTCAAGACCTCAGAAGAAAGACAACCACTACTGCCTTTTCTCTTTTTTGTTCTTGTTCTCTTTTGGGGGTTCTCTTCAAAGAGGTACTGATTCTCTTTGGGTGACATCTTGTCACCGTTGGAGGGGTGACTTTTTGTCGCTCCTAGGGGTGACTTTTTGTCATCCCTAGGGCGACTTTTTGTCACCCTGTCAGACTCTTGCTTTGTCCGAGTCAAAGCTGAATCAAAAATTGGATGCCAAAGGAAATAATAACGATTGGTTGTCTGCAGACGACTTTTCTTTCTGAAGCAACGCTCAACTTCAATGAACTTTTTTTCAATCAACTCATTGAGACAGCGTTGTACGGTTCGTCCGCTACAGCCGAGCCCTTCTGCAATGGTATCAACACCAGGAAAACAATCACCGGTTTCACCTGCATGTTGTGCTAACTTCCCCCAAACAAGTTTAGATGAAAGCTGTAACCCATCGAAACTCGCTACAATATCAGGAATAAATAACCCCACAAAAAGCTTGTAAGGCAAAAAGCGCACACCGGGTTGCATAACTTTAGCTGGCTGCCGTTTCAGATAGGGAGTCTATCAACTCAAGGATATCCTCAACACGCCAAGCCCTTGTTCTTTTCGTCAACTGCACAGGTTTTGGATATTTTCCAGACTTAACCCCACGCAACCAAGTACTGCGACTGAGGGGAATAACGGCAAGGACTTGAGGCAGGCGAACAAAGCCCACTTGCGGAAAAGGTTGTTTCATATGTTCCTCCATAGATTATGGCATTCACATGAATGCCTTTACTCTTGGTGAAACCTTATGGAACAAAATCGATTATTAGTAACATTACAACTACCTCTATTATGAGGTGGTTAAAATGTAGAATTATAACTTGAGGTTATTTATAACAAGAGCCCCCAAAGTAGACTCGGCAAAAGGGTTACCAGTAAGACCAAGGGGTTTTTTAGTGTAATCAAGAAACAGTTTAGCAAACGTTAAAAATGGCCCACTGAACCCTGCGCCATCTGAACGTTTAGCACCACGGCCTTCTCCTCCAGCCTTATGATAATACTTCTGAAGCCATTTCAAGCAACGTTCAATTGCAAAATTTTCAGGACGCCCAGAAGGATATGGCAAGCTTCTCTCATCCATGATTTTTTTCCTACAAAGAGCAAGATAGTCGCTGACATTTTTCCCATCTAGGGCGATTTCTCCGACTTCATCGTCGAATAATTTACATTCTTTGACAACCAACCGAGGAAAACCATCCCCTTCACCCCTATCTACAAAACAATTCACAGATGGACGTACATGCTCGTACAGATACAACTTAATTGGATCATATTCATCTTCGCCTAAGGTTCCCGGGGAATCCCACTCGAGAAAAGACTCAAGTAATCTACATGCTTTCTCAACATGTTTGAGCAACTCTTTTCTTTCGTCAGCTAAAGGCCTGTCCACACAACCTCTCAGCTGACAAACATATCCCGCGAGTGCCCTTTTTATACCTTCACGAATGTCTTCGTTTAGCTTTAGGCCTGTCTGTCCCTCTATTGCCTCAAAATTGATCTCAGGAAGGACGTCTAGATTAACACCGCTCCAAGACTCCCCTTTCCGACCAACAAAAGTATTTAATTTCGACCTTTCGCTCATACTCACCCCACCTTCTGAGAAAACAATGGAACAACCTTCCCGCCAGCCTTCAAACTATCCAAATAGTCTGCCCAAGCTTGCATCATTAGTTTACGCTCCGGCAGATGCTCAGCGTAATTGTAGCTCGCCCTCACCTTGTCTTTAGGCGTGTGGGCCAACTGCCGCTCAATGGCATCCTTATGCCAGCCATGCTCATTTAAAAGTGTTGAAGCCATAGACCTGAAGCCATGCCCTGTCATTTCGGTTTTGTCGTATCCAATACGCCGAAGAGATACATTGATCGTATTTTCAGACATCGGGCGTGCCGACGTTCGCACACTTGGAAAGACATACCCAGAGGGGCCAGTAAGTGGATGAAGTTCTGTTAAGACCTCCACGGCCTGAGTGGACAGGGGGACAATATGGGGACTTCCTCCTTTCATTTTCTCCGCAGGTATCCGCCACTCGCTCCCCTCCAAATCAACTTCACCCCATTCTGCGTTCCTGAGTTCTCCTGGACGCACAAAAACCAAGGGAGCGAACCGAAGAGCGCAATGCACCACCAAAGTCCCTGAGAAGCCATCTACAGCCCTTAAGAGGGGGCCGATTTCCTTAGGGTCGGTTATCGAAGGATGATGTTTCACCTTCCTCGCAGGAGGGAGCGCACCCTTGATATCCGCAGCAGGATCTCGCTCAGCTCGTCCGGCAGCCACTGCATAGCGGAAGACCTGGGACATTATTTGACGAATACGCCGAGCTGTCTCTACGGCTCCTCGTTTCTCGCATCGTTGAACGACTCCAAGCATATCCTCAACGCCAAGCTCCGATATGGGCCTGTCTCCAATGAAGGGGAAGATGTTCTTCTTCATCCGTTCCATTGTGGTTTTCGCGTGGCGCTCACTCCACCCTGAGCCTACCTGTTTCCCGAACCATTCCCTTGCAATGGCTTCAAATGCCTCACTTGCACTTGCTTTCCTCTTGTCCTCCTTGCGCTTCCGAGAAGGATCATGACCTTGAGCAATGAGGGTTTTCAGGTCTCCCCGCTTAAGTCGTGCTTCTTGCAAACTGATGTAAGGATATGGCCCCAGAGACAGCATGGTCCGCTTGCCATTGATTTGGTAGCGAAATCGCCACCACTTACGCCCTTTCGGGTTAACGACTAGAGATAGGCCTTCACCATCATTCAGGGTGAATTCTTTGGATTTCGGTTTGGCTGCTTTGATCTTGGCATCTGTCAGCGGCATGTAGTCTTCTCCTGAGAGTGGTATAATGAAAAATGGTATATTTCGATTTATACCATTTTTTGTACCTTTATACCAGCCATCTCAAGACACCCTATGACACCGCAAGGCACACAAAAAGAAACAAAAAAGCCCTCATTTTGAGGGCTTATGACACTTTATGAACCAAAGTGATTTTATTCTATGGCGGAGAGGGAGGGATTCGAACCCCCGGACGAGTTGCCCCGCCTCTGGTTTTCAAGACCAGCGCATTAAACCGAGCTCTGCCACCTCTCCGTGAACTGATTGTTATTTGTTACAATCGAATCCGGGAGAAACTTTGTAGGAGTGACTCCAAGAATTGTCAAGATGAAAACCATGTTAAATGCTTGGGGGTATAAGAATTGGGTTCTCAGAACTTCTTTTGAACAAAATAACACCTACTAAGAGTGAAGAGACACGCTATTGGGTCCTGAAAGTTCATAATTCTAGATGAATATGAACACATTCATCCATGATAAGAGCATGGACATAATTGTCTTAACAAAACCGATCTTAGTTGTTAGAGAATATTCCATTAAACATGTCAGCAGGTTCGAATCTAGGCGACCTCAAAAGGACTTGATCACGTCCTTTCTCGTAGCCCCCCCCTTTGACATGTTTCATGGCATATCGTAAGTGAAAAATGAGCAACTATTCATACAAACCGATTGGATAGAGAATGAAAAATCCGCAAGATGTTTTTGCAGACTACCTTTCGAACAAGAGTCTCAAGATGACCCCCCAAAGGCGACTCATTTTGGACACGTTCATTAAACAAAATGCCCATCTTTCTTCTGAAGAACTGTATATCAAGGTCAAAAGAAGAGATAAATCGGTTGGGCAAGCAACGGTCTATAGGACCCTCAAGCTACTCAATGAAGCAGGTCTTATAGAGCCATTGGACTTTGCAGACGGTGTTACCAGATATGAGCTATCATATGGTGAAACTCACCATGACCACCTCATTTGTGAACAATGTGGGCAAAACATAGAAATTCTCGATACGATGATTGAAAAACGCCAGGAAGAGTTGGCGCAAGAGCATGGATTTGCCCTGCTTCGGCACAAGATGTACCTCTATGGTTATTGCAAAGATTGTCGTTCGAAGAAAAAATAATCTATTAGCGAGTTGTATCGTGTAAAAATTGTTTTAAAGCCTTCATTTCACCATGAAGGCTTTTCCAACTGTACCGTCCATCCAGCTTCTCCCCTTCAGCTGTAAATTGAATCCCAAGCCCGATAGCCCCACCCCGTCCACGAAAGCGACTTCGAATGACACCAACAACTGTAAAATATGAAAATTTTTTACTTTTTGGGTTCCAGACACTAACCCGTAGAATCAATTCATTTCCTTGATTTAGAGTGGGCAAACCTCCTTTGGGATGTAAAATAAACATGCGCATCCCACCCGCAGAGATATTCTCTACGCTTAATCGCATTTTTTCCCCATAGCGTGCTGGATTATTTATAGTTTGCAAATCCGGTTTTGCCATCCAGAATGATTTTCGCTTGTTCCCCTCCCAAGCCTTGACCCTGATAGCTCCTTCCCGCGTAACTCGCTGTCGACTATGTTTTCGTCTGACAATAAATCGATACCGAACCGGAGTCATCAATGACAATGCTTTGATAACCGAACCTCGTTTACTCACCGATGCAACAAAAGTAGAAAAGGAATTCAACTTCTTGCCGGAATAAGTAAAAGGGTTGGTATAACAGATCACACGGGTGTTCTTAAGATTCAATGCAGTAGGTTCAACTTTAATTAGCTGCAATTTCATCATGCCATTAACAACTTCTTCCACACGCGCAGTCGCTATTTTTCGCCCGCTCCCATCTGTAGAATACTTATACACATTAACGATAATACCTTTTTTAATCAGGTAATTTTCGACAATACTATGAGTACGAGGGGCAAAAACACGATAAAAAAGTCTGAGAATGGTAAAACCGATAATATGACGATAGTGCCAAAGCGCCATCACGAGTATAAGGGGCACTGTAATCAACAGAATTTTGGAAAAAACAACAACCAAATCAATTCGGTCGGACCCACTGCCGAATGTCCGCTGGACATCACGCAAATATTCAAGTTGAGCAGTAAAATCCAACATAAGAACAACTTCCAAAGTTCAAATAGTTATAAATAATGGGCACTCACAGCAAACTATCGAAGATGATTTCGAATAAAAACAATCTGTCATACAGTCAATACAATAGATATCAAGTCGTTAGCATGCTGGCAATGAGATGTCTTAATGAGCAGGCTCGCATTACCTTAGGTACTGTTAACTCAACCTTCTGAAAAAGAGTCATCCCCTTACGGGGTACGAAACTTGCCAATCGATGGCAAATGGTTAGTTACTGAGAAACGAGAGACACCGGCACTATGAAGAAAAAACAAGAAACACAGCACACCCAATTTCTGAATACCTGCGATTTTTCCAATTGCCTCGTCTGCGGAGCGTGTTCCAATGGTTGCCCGACTACAGGAGCACCTGATTTAGCAGGCTGGGACACGAGGAAAGTCATGCGTATGCTGGCAAATGGTCTTATTGATGAGGTCATTGCATCAAAGTTCCCCTGGCTTTGTACCGGATGCGGTCGGTGTACCAGCACCTGCCCTGGCGGTCTTGATATACCCTCGATCATGACACACCTCAAGAGTCTGCGGCCGAAGGAGGATATCCCCGGCACACTGTATCAGGGTATGATCAACAACCTCGAAACCGGCAACAATTTGGCTATTTCCCCCAAAGATTACCTTGAAGGCATGGCTGAACTTGGCCACGATTTGGCAAAAGAATGTCCCGGCTTCTATGTTCCTGTTGACAAAGACAATGCCGAAATACTTTTCTTCCCCAACTCCAAAGAAGTCTATGGGGATTTTGAGGATCAATTCTGGTGGTGGAAAATATTTTACGCAGCCAAGGAAAACTGGACGGTTCCTGGAAACAATTGGGAAGCGGTTGATTGGGCTCTTTTCACAGGGAACGATAAAGCAAATGAGGAGCTTGCCAGACGAAAAATAGCCTACATGAAGGATCATTCCATCAAAAAGATGATTATGCCCGATTGTGGTGGCGGGTCCTACGGCTGCCGGAAAGGAATGTCCAAACTGAATACACTGGACCCAGCGAATGAAGTGGGCTTCTTGTACCTGTATGACTATCTCATCGAAATACTTAAGACTGGCCGTATCAAACTGGATAAATCGGTCCATAGTGGCAAAAAATTTACATATCATGACTCGTGCAAACATGGTCGTGAGTTGGCCAGGACCTATGGCAAAGGCTATTTTGATGAGCCTCGGTGGATTCTCAACCAATGTGTGGATAATTTCGTAGAGCTGACTCCCAATCGTGAAAAGAATTATTGTTGTGGAGCTGGTGGAGGTCTCTGGCCCATGCCCTTTGAGGCGCAGTCAGCATGGCATGCCCGATACAAACGTCGCCAGATTAAAGAAAGTGGAGCAGATGTCGTTGTCGTGGGGTGTTCCAACTGTCGCGATCAAATCATGAAACGTATACCCAGGTATTTTGAGGGATGTGAATTTGAAGTCAAATATATATGGCAGTTGGTTGCCGAAGCACTGATTATTGAACCGTGGTCCCAAGAAGAGATCTCGCAAGGTGAAAAGCAAGCAGTGACCCAATGGAAAGCGCTTGATATTTCTCTTGAATCTTAAATGATACCCCCCTTGTATTCTTTTTATAAGGCCCGGTTTTTCCGGGCTTTTCTGTTGCTGCTTTGGCAAAACAATTGTAAAGGATGGAAGGGAATATACAGAATCACAACTTTGGAAAACATGCTCATTCTTTGCAGATTCAGAATATTTTTTACGCTCATTTAAACTTTCGTTGCGTAAACAATTTGCGAGTTCCCCTAATGAAAAGAACTCCCCACTTTCAGACAGACTTATCAAGGTACAATCATGAATTTCGAATTCAGCACAGCCCATAGAATCATTTTCAAACAAGGAGCCTCCCAGCAAATACCAGCTCTTGCAGCCCAATTCGGAGAACGACCATGCCTGGTTATTGGAAGTAATCCGAACAGGACTGCATGGCTTCGCGATGCATTCAACGAGCCTCCATTGATCATTCAAATGGCAACAGAACCGGATACTGACAGCATGGTCAAAGCCGTGGCTGCGGTACGTGATGGCAACTGTGATGTGGTCGTTGCTTTAGGCGGGGGGAGTGTTCTTGACACGGGCAAAGTCCTGTCGGCACTGGCTACGAATAAAAAAGATATATTTGAGTATCTTGAAGTCGTTGGAAGAGGCACGCCACTGACGAATCCACCTCTTCCTATGATCGCAGTTCCCACAACAGCCGGTACTGGTTCGGAAGTTACAGCCAATGGTGTTCTTCTCTCAAACAAGCATGGCGTCAAGGTCAGTCTTCGCTCATCTGAAATGATTCCGAACATATCAGTCATTGACCCGGAATTGACACTCTCAATGCCCCACTCAGTTACAGCGTCAACCGGAATGGATGCCTTAACCCAACTGATTGAAGCCTATGTTTCCAACAAATCGAATCCCATTACAGACGCTCTGTGTAGAGAAGGCATAATGCGCGCCGCCACCTCCCTCCATGCGGCATGTGAAGACGGAAAAAACATAGCCGCCCGTGAGGATATGTGCATCGCAAGTCTGTTTTCCGGGATCGCTCTTGCCAATGCAAAGCTTGGAGCCGTGCACGGATTCGCCGCCCCTATGGGAGGAGAATTCAAAGCTCCCCACGGGATGATCTGTGCCAGCCTCCTGCCTCATGTCATACGTGCAAATATCCAAGCTCTTCGTCTGCGAACACCGGAATCATCCACTTTGTTCAGGTATACTGAAATAGCGGTCATGCTTACTGGTGACGTTACCAATGAGGCAGAAGATGGCGCTGACTGGATTCAAAATTTATGTTCCGAGTTGGGAATCCCTTCACTGGCAGGCTTGGGTGTACCATCAAAAGACTTTGACAAATTGGCTCAAAAAGCCGCCCAAACCAGCAGTATGAAAGGGAATCCGATAGAATTAACCCATGAAGAATTGATTAAAATTCTTGAGAGTGCAGCCTGATCAAAGAAATGACGAAAGCAGAGGTCCTCGTCGGGTGGGTTTGCCCACAAGTTGTGGAACGTACTTATTCAGCAGAAAAATACAAGGAATACAAGAGACAAGGCTCACAACCGTAAACCCTATTCCAGCGGTGGTCACAAAGAACCAATGGGCAGGAAGAGTAGTATGGACCCATGCGGCGTATGGCCCATTCAGAAAATGATAAAAAACGCCGTTAAGACAGAAAAGAATCAAAGCATTCTCTCCCATGAACATGAAGAAAGAGTTTGCTCCAAAACTCTTTGCCAAAAGAAAAACCATGAAACTTCCCATGAGAGCTGTCAGTGGAAAAAGGAAAATATGACCATGGCCGGATGCAAGGATGACTACAGCATCAAACACTCTGAAGGGGCCGGTATTTTCGTCATATGTGAAAATAATTCCCAGCAGACATAGCACACACATTGCCAGGAGCTTCCAACGTGGCCGAGTTCCCAGCAAAACAGATTCTCGCCGAATAATGACACCAACCAGGTAAAAAGAATACACAACCGGTAATTCATGAAGAACCCAGAAATTATATTCCGGAAAGAATCGGAAAGACAATGTGATAAAATATCCTGTAAGATAGAAAACCACTACAGCCAAAAGAAGTCGTGGTGTGGAATTCAAAAACCGCCCTATACAATAATGCAGGATTTCCACTGTTACTAGAGAAGCAAGAAACCAAAGAGGGACATTGAAGAGAGGAAATCCTCGCAAAGTCGAAATAAAAGCCGCCAGATAACCAAAAAATGAAGACAGATCTGTGAGTGGGAAATCTCCTGGAATAACAAAACTTGCCAAAGCCATAAGAAGAGAAAAAAAACAATATGGAACCAATCGGGAAGCACCCAATCTCTTCAAATATTTTTTTACCGGCAACAATATCTTTTCAGGAGCAAGAGTAACACCTGCCAAGATATAAAAGAATGGCATATGAAATGAATAAATGAATTTGTATTGAGAGCTGGCAATCGGATTATTTAAGTACATAATCCGCTCAATAATATGACCATAGTAGACAAGTGTTATGCCAATAAAGCGGGCAACGTCCAGCACCGGAATACGCCGGGATGAAGTGGTATGAAACTGCATAATCAATCCTTGAGGGAAAAATTCCTTTGATCATCCAAAGAATTTAAAACAGCCACAGTCACTCAACCCAATCAAGCGTTCTCTTTACAGCTTTACCCCATCCTCTATATCCAGAACTTCGTCTTTCTTCATTCATATCCGGCTGCCAAGTTTTGTCCTCTTCCCAATTATTATACAATTCTTCACGCCCTGACCAAAAGCCGACCGCGATCCCAGCCGCATATGCCGCCCCAAGGCAGGTTGTTTCGGCAACCTTGGGTCTAACAACCGGAACATTAAGGATGTCAGACTGAAACTGCATGAGAAGCTCATTGTAAACCATGCCCCCATCAGCTTTGAGAGTTTCAAGAACTACCCCCGAATCCTTATTCATTGCCTCAACGATATCCTTTGTCTGATAGGCTGTGGCTTCAAGGACAGCACGTGCAATATGGTTCCTGTTAATATATCGTGTCAGCCCCACCATGACACCACGAGCATCCGGTCGCCAGTATGGAGCATACAACCCGGAAAAAGCCGGGACAATATACATGCCACCGGTATCTTCAACCTTGCTAGCCATGGCCTCTATTTCCGGGGCGGATTGAAACATTTTGAGATTATCTCTTAGCCACTGTACCAAAGCACCGGCAATGGCAATGGAACCTTCAAGACAGTATGACGGTTTACGCCCGCTAAACTGGTACGCCAGAGTTGTAATCAACCCATGTTGAGACTGAATTGGCTCGTGACCGGTATGCATCAAGAGGAAACACCCGGTCCCGTATGTATTTTTGGCCTGCCCCGGAGCAAAACACGTTTGCCCGACCAAGGCTGCCTGCTGATCTCCAACAGCACCACAAACAGGAATTCGAGCACGAAGAGGGCCGCTCTCCGAAGTTGGTCCCCATGTCCCTTCATCTGACGAAGGCACGATCCGAGCCAAACCGGAAGCAGGGATTCCCAGTATACCAAGAATCTCTTCATCCCATTGCAATGTCTCCAAATCCATGAGCATGGTCCTGCTGGCATTCGTGACATCCGTGACATGCGCTCCCCCCCGTGGCCCCCCAGTCAGCCACCAGATAATCCATGTTTCAATAGTGCCAAACATGGCTTCACCCCGGTCTGCCGCAGACTTTGCTTCCGGGACATTCTCCAGAATCCATTTTATCTTTGGCCCGGAAAAATATGTTGCGATGGGAAGCCCTGTCTTGGACCGAAACCAATCCTGGCCACCTTCGGCTGTCAGGTCCTTGCAAATGTCGTGAGTTCGGGTGCATTGCCAAACAATGGCATTATAAAAAGGTTTTCCTGTATAACGATCCCAAACAACAGTTGTTTCCCGCTGATTCGTAATACCTATGGCTGCCAGTTCCTTCCCTTTGATCCCGGATTTAGTGAGTGCCCCTCGAATCACTTCTTGAGTATTATTCCAGATTTCCATGGGATCATGCTCCACCCATCCCGGCCCTGGATAAATCTGCCTGTGCTCTTTTTGATCAAGACCGACAATACGCCCTTTTTCATCAAAAATAATAAAACGACTACTAGTTGTCCCCGAATCCACTGCTCCAATATACTTTACCATGACAGACTCCTTCCTTACCCTATCGAATAGCTACCATAAGAGTCGTGTACCCTTATCGTAAAATTTTTCACTACAACACAGGCCGCCTCCACGGGATACTGTTTTCCTTCACCCCTAAAACGGTCTCATCCAATCCCAAAGCTGTTCCAATTAACTGTGTTACCAAAACAGCAGGAGGAGCTAAACGCAAAGAGGCATTGACCGGAAGTTTTGCGCGGCTACGATCAAACTGCAATTGACAATAGGTGCACGCAGTTGCAAGTACATCCGCTCCCGCAGAGGCGGCATCTTCCAACTTCTTCCGCATGAGAGCGTCCGAAATTTTGTCATCCCGCCCTCGAAGTGGATGCCCACAACACTCCAGACGAAGGTCCCATTTAACACTTTCAGCACCAATCGACTCAACGAGACGTTCAAAAAGAGTTGGAGCCAAAGGGTCATCAAACCCGGTGACAATACCGGGACGCAAGGCATGACACCCATAATGACAGGCCACCCGCACTCCTGACAGAGGGGTTTTCGTCATTCCGGTCAGGACTTGGAATCCCACATGGCTCTCCAACACATTCAGAAGGTGGAAAACTGGTACCGCTTCGGGAAAAACAAGCCCCTCCCGATGGAGTATCTGAAGCACTCGTGTTCTCTGCTCAACATCCTCCTGCATCCGGGACTGAGCATATTTGAGATTGCCAAAACAACACTTGCAAGGGGTAAGAATAGGAAGTCCCGCCCGGTGCGCAATAATGAAATTGCGAACAGCCGAGTAAAGAGACGCCACTTCACTCTCATGCCGAACAGGCCAACCGCAACAGGAGAACTCCAACTTGACCAACTCAATGCCCACAGCAGCACAAACAGCTTCCAGAGAAGATCCGTACCAAGGAAGATGATGGGCAATCTTGCACCCGGGAAAATAAGCAAACTTCACACTCTCTCCTCAGCTTCTTTCTCGCTTGCGAGCTGCAACGATATTTCGCAGTTCATACAACACATCAGCAACTTTGATATTCTGAGGACAATGTTCCTGACATTTATAGCACGTGGTGCAGCTCCAAACCATCCGCACCCCCAGAGCCTGATCCTTCAATCCCATGCGCAACAAATTCATTATCTGCTGTGGAGTCATATCCAAATCTCGCGAAGGATCTTCACTCACCGCCACGACCGGACACACGCTGGTACAGGTAGTACACTGTACACAGTCCCAAAAGGATTCGGCGTTATCCGCAAGTCCCGATAACGAAGAAGGAGCACTCGAATCCGCATAGACTGCGATTCGTTCCTCACTACGCATTTGACGTATTGCACGGTTGGAGTCAGGGAATTGTTCGGAAACAAGTGGCTTGGATGCCAGCCAAAGATTCTGAAGGTTGATGCCAGACGGACAAATATCCGTACATCGTAGACATTCCGTACAGATCCTGCTCCCTTCGGAAAAATGATTCATTTCCTGCCAGGAAAACCTCTTTCCCTGAACAAATCGTTTTAAAGAGACCAGTTTTTCAGATGGTAAAATATCTGGAGTGCCCAACACGGTAAAAATGGGAGCGACACTGCAATGCAAACTACATATTCCGCAACGAGTACACGCATCCATGCCCACCCCTTGAGCAATAAAATTTGTCTCGGTATTACCGTCTCGACGCCCGTGCCTAAAAAGAAGATTGATGGGAACAGAGAGAGGATGCAGAAATTTTCCGAATGGAAGCGCCGCAAGACCGACAAAACAAAAGATAATATGACAGTACCAAAAGACCTGATCCGCTCGACTTCTGTTTAATGCCTGAGCAAGTGGTCCCAAAACAGATGCCATGTAACGAGAAACAAAAGCCGACTCGGTCGGAGAATGACAGGTGGAACAGTTTTCCTCGGACAACTGCGCTCCTTTGCTCACCATATCATCCCCTAGCGGAAGGGGAATGGAAAAAACGACACCATTTTCCTTGCTCCAAAATGCTTTCAGCGCCGTTAAATCACTGCCCTCCTCTGCGATAAAATATTCATTCGTCATCCTATCAAAGACGGCGGGAGAAATGACCTTTGATGTCTCTAGTAAAAAACCTGAAAGAATTATTCCTCCAACAACGAAGAGGAGAGTCCAATCCTGAGTACGGCTCAAACTTCTCAAGCGGGGGAATATTACCCGACGTAGAATCATAAGCCCAAGTCCGACCAAGGTTATCAGCCCAAAAAGATTCCGCAACAATTGCCATGGATCAAGAGGAGACTCGTACGCTGGGAAAAACCGGGCAGTGACCAAATCGTCAAGAGCGTGAAAGAAAAGCAATCCCATAAAACCAAAAAAAACAAGACAATGAGCAAGCCAACGAACGCCGCTTCCACGCAACGTGCGGGAAAGCATAAGGATGTCTTGTACCCCTTTCCCGATTACGCCAAGCCAGTTTAGCGGTATGGGAGGTTGCTCCAGGCATTTAGCATCCTCAAAAACACGCTTGACACACCCCCATTGCACGAAACGGAAGACCAAGCCTACAGCACAGATAGTCAACGCCAAAATCAATCCCAGATTGAAAAACGTCATGCCTCCCCTCTTTGCCAATAGAACGGTCGTCTACAATTGCAACTCTTGAACAGCTTTATATGCTGTTGATATGGCAAGCCCGGCACCACATTTCATGCGCATCCAATCATGATGTGCGAGAATGGTCCCTGCGGCGTACAAATTTTCATAAAGAACTCTTCCACCGGAAAGAGGACGTAGGTGTATATCAACCTCGACCCCAGCCATATTAAGCGGATGGCCTTTGGCTGTAAAAAAGGTATCGCCATGCCAATTATTTCTATTTTCAGGCTGAATAACAGGAACACCAAAAACAGCCTCTATCACATTATGCCTTTGAGCCTTGAGCCCTTTTCCAAAGAATCGCCCTGTCGCCAGAATAACATTTTTAGCCGCCACGGTCACGATGGCCGCTCCTTTGCCTGCTTCGAGTAGAAAAGTTCCATCTTCTCGAACCTGCACTTTTTCAACCATCTTTTGCGACAAGGTACGGACTCCGCGATGGGGAAGACTTCGATCAAAAACTGCCCGAAGGCGAGGCCCGGCAATGGAGGGAGGGAGAGTTGGGATTTCAAAAATCTGCTTTCCTGTCATGTCTTCAAGATGACGGATGACCATACGAGGATCATTCAGGCCCAAAACCGCTGGAAACCCTATATACTCTGCTGAATGGATGTGAGGAACAACTGATTCGGCAAGCTTGACTCGATTCACTGGATCAGCCAAAGCCCAGGCCATGTGTTCCGGATAAAGTTCTCCCCGACTCCCGGGAAAATCAAGCCGCACAGTTCTGAGAGCTGGCCAATCATGGATATGGGACTCAACTAATTGAGTTCCGCTAAATCCTTTGAGCCCATGAAAATCAACTATCAATGTCGCAGATCTTTTTGTCAGAGCCTCTGTTCCCTTCCAGGCTGAGCCCGGCACACGGTACGTTCTTTTCACGGTTCCGGCGGGAGTTAGGGCGCAGATATTATGATCATTAGCCCCTACATAATCCAAACCCATTTCATTTAAAAAATCAGTAAACTCATCAATACCGTTGCGAATCTCAGCATCAGAGAGCAAAGCGTACGGATGGTCGGGCCGATCATGAACCACAGCTTTAATCGCTTTCCAGGGATTCTTCCATCGTCTTCCCTCTTCGATGGGATGGACTCCCATCAAATCGATGAACCCGGTGCTGAAATCAATGCCACCGGTCGAGCCAGCTTGAACAACGCTCAGCCCCCTATTCGAAGCAAAAAGAGCGGCAGCCATCCCGGCAAAACCGCTTCCTATGACCATCACATCATATATTTGATGCTCCTGTGTCATTCATCCTCTCCGCATTGGGCCGTGGTCTGATCCAGCTCCAAATCCAATGCCCCACAATACAAAGCCTCCTGCAAATCGCCCTGAATGGCTCCGAGTCCCCAGAGCACTGGTCGAAAGCCACGCCATCGCCTATCCACAAACTGCCGCAATTCATCTAACCCACATTGTCCATGCAGCAGTCCCTGGTCATAAAGATGCCCTGTGACTCGAAGACCACAAAACCCTCCCTGACATGGACCTTTGCCAACCCGGCTCCGAACTCCCACACTCTGCATCATGGATTCGCCGTGCATCGCGCCCATATTCTCGACAATGGTATCTATTGCACTCTTTGCCACCATTTCACATTCGCACATGATAAGATCATCCTCATTACGATTGCCAATCCACGATTTTGGCGCAAATCCAGCCTCTGTCCAACGCCCCATGGTGGAAGGAGGCAATGGTTCAAAACGGGTTTGACAAGGGACATCCACACCAAGTTTAGCACACACCATATCGGCAGTTTGCTCTGCCATCAGGCGATACGTGGTCAATTTTCCCCCCGTAATAGTCACGAAATTTTCCACGTTGTCACGGCTATGATCTATGAGCGAAAACCCCCTACTGACACTTCGAGCATCACCATGCTCACTTGAAAGAACCAGAGGACGAACACCTGCATATGCACGAATATAGCGAGTTGTTTCCAGCATGGGGATCATGGCCCGAGCATCATCGATGATAGCATCAGCCTCCTGAACCGTAGGGCGACACAAGTCAGGATTCTCCACAGTGATCGAAGTCGTCCCCAAAATGGACACAGTCCCTCCCGGCACAAGGATATCGGAATCAGCTGCCTGTCGCAGACGGTTAATAACCCTTGTGGCAAGCCTGTCCTGTGTCACCAGCAGACTCCCTGATGAATACAATATATGGATATCGGCTCCTGCAAGCGCAGCGACAATTCCTGCCCAAGCTCCGGTGGCGTTGACGACCACCGATGCTTCAACTTCAAACAACTCGCCTGTGGCTTCATTAAGGAATCGTGAGCGTTGAATATGACCGTTCTCAATCATAAAACTGATAAGCTGAGCCTTTCGAAGAAACCGTGCCCCCAACTCCTGAGCCTGAGAAAGGTTGTCGAGAGAGAGCATGAAAGGATCGATCGCACCGTCTTCCACTTCATATGCCGCGATCAGATGTTCGGACAAAACAGGTTCAAGAGCTTGAGCCTCTGCCAAATCCATTTCGCGAACCGAGACGGAACTTCGATCACACATACCCTGGAAGTCAGCTATATAATTTTCATCATCCCCTTGTACCGCGACAAACAACCCTCCGGTCTCCTCCACACACTGAGGTGCCAGTCTCCTCATTATAGCCCCTTCTTCTGCACACTCAACAGCCGCTTCCATGTCGGATGCGACATAGCGCGCTCCACTATGCAAAAGGCCATGATTGCCGCCGGAAGCACCGGAATTAATATCCCGACGTTCCGCGAGAAGGCACTGCACACCCCTCAGAGCCAGGTCCCTAGCCAAACCTGTTCCAGTGGCTCCGCCACCCAAAATAAGAACCGTGGTCTGCAAAATCTTCATAATATTAATTCCAATGATACCAGCATACAATCATGCTCGGAAGAGCTTTGCCTTATGGCAAACTTTTCTTTTCTCTTGTAGCAAAAAAATTGAAATGCTATATTCTAAAAAAGACTTTTTTGTATATTCCAATGAAGAGAATATCCAAATGTTACTCAAATTCAAACTTTGCGTCATTATTTTTTTCACTTTCGATCAGAAATCACTGCCTTTTTATTTTCAATAACGAACCTTCTCAAGGATAAAAATCTCCATGTCATATATGGACAAGAAGCAGGAGCACAGGGGAAAGCATGCCTCAGTTCGCACCCGACACAACCAGATAATAGAGCTTGTCAGGGAACAGGGTTTTATTGCCATAGGGACCTTGGCAGGCCACTTCTCCGTCACGCCGCAAACCATCAGACGAGATATCAATACCCTGAGTAAACGAGGACTTCTCCAACGTCATCATGGTGGGGCAGGTCCCATATACAGTACCGAGAACGTGGATTACACGGATCGCAAGGTTCTCTGCCTCAGAGAAAAACAAATCATTGCACAGCTCGTGGCAAAGCACATTCCCTCACGGTCATCCCTCTTCATTAATATGGGAACCACTACCGAAGAAGTTGCTAAGGCACTGATACACCATAAATGGCTCAGAGTTATTACCAACAACCTCAATGTGGCAAAAACATTAAGTGGTAACAGTGATATTGAAGTCATAGTAACCGGAGGACTGGTTCGCCCCAAAGACTGCGGTATAGTCGGAGAGGCTGCAATTGATTTTATACGCCAGTTCAAGGTGGACTATGGCATCATCGGCATCAGCGGAGTCGATATGGACGGCACTCTCTTGGACTTCGACTACAGAGAGGTTACTGCAGCAAGATCCATCATTGAAAACTCACGAAAAGTATTCCTTGTGACCGACCATACGAAATTTGGCAGAAATGCCATGGTTCGTCTTGGCAATATCCAGGAAGTTGATGCCATGTTTACAGACAAACATCCTCCGCTCGAATTGATGGAGGTCATGCGGCATCACGACATAGATCTGCATGTCGGGACAGGTGAGAGAAGCCTGTAGTCTTTTTTTAAGCCGAGAAGCAAGGTATATGGCATATTCGCTTGCGAACATTTTGTAGCAATGATATGTCGAATACTGATAAACATATTCCTATTTTGACCAGAACCGATCATCGGGGAGACTCAATTATGGGCTTGCAACTTCACGGCGTCAGCAAAAGAGTAGGACAAGAAGTCCACCTTAAAGACATTGATCTCGAGTTTGAATCGGGTTCACGATATGTCATTCTTGGTCGAACACTCGCTGGAAAAACATCCTTACTCAGAATCATGGCCGGTCTTGATCGCCCAAGCACCGGTCGAGTCCTGGCCGACGGTCAAGATGTCACTGGTGTCTCAGTTCGTAAACGCAGTGTAGCTATGGTCTACCAGCAATTCATCAACTACCCTTCCCAGACTATATACGAAAACATCGCCTCTCCCTTGAAAATTCATGGTCTGGATAAGAGCGAAATAGACAACCGAGTCCGGAATACCGCCCGCATGCTTCACATAGACGGCATGCTGGGCCGACTCCCTGCGGAATTATCAGGAGGTCAACAGCAACGGACAGCCATAGCTCGCGCACTGGTCAAAAATGTCGACCTTCTCTTACTGGACGAACCTTTGGTTAATTTAGATTACAAACTTCGAGAAGAATTACGTGATGAGCTACAAAAAATTTTCATCCAACGTGACTCTGTGGTGGTCTACACCACGACAGAACCGACTGAAGCATTAATGCTCGGGGGACATGTCATCGTCATGCATGAAGGTAAAGTGCTCCAAGTTGGGCCTACTGCTGAGGTATATCAAAATCCAGCAACCACTCAGGTTGCCGAAGTTTTCAGTGATCCACCAATCAATTTCATGCATGGTGACATCCATCAAGGTCAGGTCAATATAGGAGAAAGTCTTAGCTTCAAAGCTCCCCCTGCCATGAATGACTTACCTCCGGGAAGTTATACTTTTGGTATCCGGTCAAGCCAACTGAATCTCACCTGTCCAAGTGACAAATGTGCCTCCATTGCTGGTGAGATCGGATTAAGCGAAATCAACGGCTCCGAAACCTTTATCCATTTTACTTATGGGAAAGATTCTCTTGTCGTTCAGGAGAACGGCATTCACTCCGTCAAAGTGGGGAATCGGGTCAAAGCATATATCAACCCCGGATCCTTTTATGTCTTCAACGGAGCAGGCAAGCTTATGACTTCGCCTGACAATGCATAAGCAGGGGATACCATGGCGCGCATCGAACTCAATGAAATTAAGCACAGTTACCACTCTCATCCATCGAATGAAGATGATTTCGCTCTAAAACGCATCCACACAACATGGGAAGACGGTGGCGCATACGCTCTGCTCGGCCCTTCCGGTTGTGGTAAAACAACGATGCTCAATATCATCTCAGGCCTTCTCAAGCCATCACATGGATCAATTCATTATGATGATGTCGATGTCTCATACATGCAACCGGAACAAAGAAACATTGCCCAAGTTTTTCAATTCCCTGTTTTGTATGACACAATGACCGTATATGAAAATTTGGCCTTCCCGTTGAAGAATAGAAAGGTTCCCTCTGAAGAAGTGAACAATCGAGTTCTGGAAATAGCAGAAGCGCTTGATTTGACACAAGACCTTCATAAAAGGGCAGCGGGACTTTCCGCTGATGCAAAACAAAAAATATCGCTTGGCCGGGGCTTGGTGAGAAAAGATGTTGCCGCAATTCTATTCGACGAACCTCTGACAGTGATCGATCCACATCTCAAATGGGATCTTCGTCGCAAACTCAAAGAGATACACAAAGAATTCAAGCTTACCATGATCTATGTCACCCATGATCAGGTAGAAGCAATGACCTTCGCAGATCAGATAGTCGTCATGTATGAGGGTGAGATCGTTCAGATGGGTACCCCTGAAGAATTATTTGAGAACCCGGAGCACACCTTTGTTGGGTATTTCATCGGCAGTCCAGGAATGAATTTTATTGAATGTACACTCGATGGTACTTCAGCTCAACTCGAAGAAACCGTCATCCCTCTCTTACCTGCCTATGCCGAGAAGGCTACGAAAAAAGGCGGCAAAATCAAAATAGGCGTTCGTCCCATGTATGTTGAAATCTTTGATAACATTATCGAAGGCGGCATCCATGCTGAAATTATAAGCATTGAAGATCAGGGATTTTGCAAAATCATTACAGCCCAATTCGGTGAAAATCAGGTCAAAGCTCGTGTTGATGAGAACAGAATCCTTTCAAAAGGTCCTTGCTGTCTTTTCTTTCCGCCGGAAAAAACAAAACTCTACTGTGACGAACGTCTGATCAAATAAAGAGAGGAAATCATGAATAAATGGGAAAACAATAGAGCATGGTTCCTCGTCCTTCCCGTCTTCGTCATTGTCGCTTTCAGTGCAATTATACCACTCATGACGGTCGTCAATTATTCCGTTCAAGATATTTTCGGGCCAGGCCAACGGCTTTTCGTTGGCATAGAGTGGTTTAAAGAAGTTCTTCTCGACCAACGTCTTCATGACGCTTTATTCAAACAACTCGCTTTCTCATGTTTGGTATTACTCATTGAAATGCCCCTTGGGATCATTATCGCACTGATGATGCCCAAGAAAGGATGGGCTTCATCAGCCTGTCTCGTCATCCTTGCCCTTCCGCTCCTCATTCCCTGGAATGTAATCGGAACTATATGGATAATATTCACTCGACCCGACATCGGACTTTTCGGCGCTCTCATCAACAGCGCAGGAATTACCTTCGATCATACTGCAAGTTCCGTTGATGCCTGGATAACACTGATGCTCATGGAGGTCTGGCATTGGACACCTCTTGTTGCCCTACTAGCCTATGCAGGACTTCGAGCCATTCCCGAAGCATATTATCAGGCAGCCAAAATCGATGGAGCTTCCTCGTGGGCAATCTTCCGTTTTATCCAATTACCAAAGATGCGTGGAGTACTCACTATTGCTCTTTTACTTCGTTTCATGGACAGCTTTCTCATCTATGCCGAACCTTTTGTCCTCACTGGTGGGGGACCGGGGAATGCAACAACATTCCTATCCATTTATCTGGTCAAAATTGCGGTCGGACAATTCGACCTCGGTCCGGCTGCAGCATTCTCTCTCATTTACTTTCTCATAATACTACTCTTCTGCTGGCTCTTCTATCAAGCATTGCAGGCAGTTGGTACGGGGGACAAATCATGACATTCAAAAAACGCCACATAGGACTGTTATTCTATCTGATCCTGCTTTTTTTGCCCATCTACTGGATGCTCAACATGTCATTGCGCACAAATGCTGACATAATGAACACCTTTGCCTTGTTCCCAGGTCACCCGACCCTTGAAAACTATATGAAGATTTTTACGGATTCTTCATGGTATTCCGGCTATATCAACTCGATCATTTATGTAACCATCAACACTGTTATTTCTCTTCTGTCCGCTTTACCTGCCGCGTACGCGTTTTCACGCTACAAATTCATAGGCGACAAACATGTCTTCTTCTGGCTTCTGACAAATAGAATGGCCCCGCCTGCTGTCTTCCTGCTGCCCTTCTTCCAACTCTATTCCACATTCAATCTCATCGACACCCACTTCGCCGTCGCTCTTTCGCATTGCCTGTTTAATGTACCTCTCGCAGTCTGGATTCTTGAAGGATTCATGTCTGGTGTTCCACGCGAAATAGACGAAACCGCATTCATCGACGGATACAGTTTCCCTCGCTTTTTCATCCGGGTTTTCATTCCCCTCATCCGAGCAGGAATTGGTGTGACTGCATTCTTTTGCTTCATGTTCAGTTGGGTGGAACTGTTACTCGCCCGGACGCTCACAACCACTGCGGCAAAGCCCATAGCCGCAACCATGACACGGACAGTCAGCGCAACTGGTCTTGATTGGGGATTATTGGCAGCAGCCGGAATCCTGACCATCGTTCCTGGTGCACTTGTCATCTGGTTTGTCCGCAATCACCTCGCCAAGGGGTTTGCCCTTGGTAGAGTCTAACGGGAGGCTGAGATATGAATCTGGAATGGATGGCATGGACACCGGTCACTGCTGGTTTCTTCACCTTCATCATCCTGTTGCTTATAGGTATGACCATCTGGGAAATAGCTTCCCCATGTGTCGCTCGCCGGGGTTTTCTTCCATTGACCACCACACGAGGAGATCGCCTGTTCATTGGACTGCTTGGCAGTGCTTACATACATTTGACATGGGTGGGATTGACTGATTTCCCCCTATGGATCGCAACGGTAATAGCCGCTTGTTTTCTCGTGATCATGATGCGGTGGGGGTAGTCCATAGGCAATTCCTATATGGCACGAGGAAAACAGCGGTTTTGTGGTACGAGAGGTAAGGTATTGTTCTTAACCAGCATACGGAGGTACGTATGAAGTTGCGGCGATTACTGATGACGGGGATGCTCACAGTGGCATTCCTCAGCCTGGCCAGCATCGGCATGGCAGATATGCAGGCTGCCCAAAAATGGATCGATAGCGAATTCCAGCCATCGACCTTGACCAAAGCGGAACAGATGAAGGAAATGGAATGGTTCATCAAAGCCGCAGCCCCTTTCAAGGGTATGGAAATCAAGGTCGTCTCAGAAACAATCCCGACCCATGAGTATGAATCCAAGGTACTCGCAAAAGCTTTTTATGAGATTACCGGCATCAAGGTCACACATGACCTGATTCAAGAAGGTGATGTCATTGAAAAACTTCAGGTTCAATTCCAATCCGGCGAAAATGTTTTTGATGCGTACATCAATGATTCCGACTTGATCGGGACACACTTCCGTGGTGGTCATGTTGTCAATCTGTCGGACTGGATGGAAGGGGAAGGTAAGTCCGTGACCCTGCCGACACTCGACATTGACGATTTCATGGGAAAATCATTCACTACCGGCCCGGACGGCAAGCTCTACCAGTTGCCTGACCAACAGTTCGCGAATCTGTATTGGTTTCGGTATGATTGGTTTCAAAACCCCGAATACAAAAAGGCATTCAAAGCCAAGTATGGTTATGATCTTGGCGTCCCTGTGAACTGGTCTGCTTATGAAGACATTGCAGAATTCTTCACGGAAGACGTGAGGGAAATTGATGGTGTCGCCATTTACGGCCATATGGATTACGGCAAAAAAGCACCTGACTTGGGCTGGAGATTTACTGATGCATGGCTCTCCATGGCCGGAGCCGGAGACAAAGGCATTCCCAATGGAAAGCCCGTTGATGAATGGGGGATCCGTGTCAACGGATGCGTCCCTGTCGGTGCTTCTGTCTCTCGTGGTGGAGCAACCAACGGCCCTGCCGCGAAATATGCTCTGCGTAAATATATGGAGTGGCTCCGCAAATATGCCCCCCCAGGCGCTTTAGGCATGGATTTCTATCAATCACTTCCCTCCCTGGCCAAGGGGAATGTCGCCCAGCAAATATTCTGGTACACGGCGTTCACTGCTTCTATGGTTCAGGAAGGTACCCCTGTTGTCAATGCCGATGGCACTCCCAAATGGCGTATGGCCCCCTCTCCGCATGGCCCTTATTGGGAAGAAGGGCAAAAGCTTGGATACCAGGATTGTGGAGCATGGACTCTGCTGAAATCCACACCAATCAAACGACGTCAGGCCGCATGGCTCTTTGCACAATTCTGCGTGGCCAAGACTGTTTCCCTGAAGAAGGCTCATGTCGGACTCACCCCAATCCGAGACTCGGACATTCGAGACAAGTCCTTTACCGAACGCGCTCCCAAACTGGGAGGCCTCGTGGAATTCTACCGTTCACCAGCCCGCGTTGCCTGGACACCGACCGGTACCAATGTTCCCGACTACCCAAAGCTCTCGCAACTTTGGTGGCAGAATATAGGTGAAGCCGTTGCTGGAGAAGTCACGGTTTCCACTGCCATGGATAACTTGGCCAAGGAACAGGACAAGATAATGATGCGACTTGAACGCGCAGGCATCCTCGGCGAATGCGGTCCCAAACTGAATAAACCACGGGATGAATCCTACTGGTTGAACCAACCGGGATCCCCCAAAGCCAAATTGGCCAATGAAAAACCTCAGGGTGAAACAGTCGACTACGACAAACTCATAGAAGCATGGAAGGCAGGCAAAGCCAAGTAATCCTGAAACTATAAAGAAAAAATCAAGGGCATCCTTCGGGATGCCCTTCTGACGTCAAATTCCATGAGCACTGAGTTGGATTTGTAGCAAATCTCCAAAAATTGTTAGGAGTTTGATAATGCACAAACGAAGACAATTACGTTTAAATATCCCCCAATGAGCACCATAATGGATGGGGAAAAAATAAGACATTATGATCTCCAAGTATGATATGGTTTGAACCATTCACCCACTCCAAACGAACAGGAGGGAGAAATGGGGTTGAGAATATCTACCACCATGATATTTCTTGTCATACTACTACTTCCAGCGCCTCTCCTGTCTGGGTGTTCGCGGGATAACGACATCATTATCGGTGCAGTTATCATTCTTTCTACTGAAGAAGGACTTCCACTCAAAGTTGAACGAGAAGTCCTTAACGGAATGGAATTCGCGATCCAGAGACTGAATGCCGGGAATGGCATTAACGGACGGCATATCAAACTGTATTATCGCGACTGCAAAGGTGACCCAGCTTTGGCTCAGCGACAATTTCGAGAACTTGCAACAGTTTCTCCATCTGCAATTATCAATATATACAGCCACATAACAGAAGCCTTAGTTCCTTTGGCTACAGAACTACAAGTCCCACAGCTCGCAACTCTGGCCACGGCTGATGGACTGGTGGAAAATGCTCCTTACTCAATACGCTATTGGCCCAATGCCACAGCTCAAAGCTGTGCAGTCCTCCCCATAGTCGAGTCATTGCAGGCAAAAAAGCTATGTCTCGTCCATATCGACAACACATATGGCAATTCCGTTGCTGGAATTCTGGGAAAGCTCTTACGAGAAGAAGGAGTCCAGACTGAACAAATACCTTTCAAAACAATAGACGCAACCCTGGAAAAAGAACTCAGCCTTATGGAGCCATGTGATGCCATCCACTTTACCTGCTTCCCCCAGCAAATCGGAAAACTTGCTGAGATTCTGCGAAAGATACGCCCGGACACACCTCTTATCGGACCGAACAGTATAGCCAGTCCTCATTTTGTTCAGTTACCAGCGTTGGACAGGGTTCACCTTTCTGCCCCCCTCATATATAATCCTTCTTATCCCTATGCAGTACAGGTCGGAAATGATTACGTAAAAGAATTTTCCCGCCCGCTCAGCCATTACTCCGGCATAGGTTTTGACATGATTAACCTCCTGGCTCAGATTTTAGAAGAAGCCGGTCCCACACCTGATGCCATCATGGAAACAGTGCGCGCCGGCTTCGTCTACCCTGGGATATTTGGTGATGTTGTCAATGAACTTGGTTCCAATGATTTTGGATTTCCAATGTACCCTGCTCAGATTGTCAACAAACATGTGAAATACATGGGACGGTAAAAATGCGCTTGACTACCCGCCTTACTCTTCTGATCAGCGCATTCGCACTTTTTCTCCTCGTTATTACGGCCTTTGTTTACCAGCAAAGCTATAATGCACTGAAGGATCGCATCATTTTCGATAGTAACCTGGTGGGAGACAAAATCACTGACAGACTGCACCATAATTTCATTTTTACTGAAGAATACATCAAATTTTTCGCCATTACGAAAGGAGCGGACATGCTCTCGTCCGCCAAGCATATCGGATATGACGAACTTTCAGATCAGCTAAGACAATACTTCATTAATTTTTTTGAAACCGAATTCGGTTATCGCCTGTTCCGCGATATTCAGTTGACTGACTATGAAGGAAATGTTGTCGCATCCACAGCACCAGTCAACGAAAATATCGCTCACCAGGATTGGTGGAAAGAAGTCAAAGAAAAAGGAACAGCCTTTTCCTTTACCAAACAAAGGAGTGGTGCAAAACTTCTCACATTTGCCGTGAGCATTGTTGATAACAAAAAGGTTACACAAGGTGTGGTTCGAGCCAATTGCACAATGACAGCACTCGTCAGAGGCGGAGGAATGGAAAAAGTCGAAATGGCGACACGCCGAATAGACCTCCTGACGCCTCAAGGTGAATTCCTTTACTCTACAGCCCTACATAGAACTTTTGCCCACTATGCTGATACAGCGTTGTTCAATAAAATCAAGAATGGTCAAAATTCCTTTGTCCATAGAACAAAATCAGGGCTTAAAGAACTGATCATTGCCAAACCACATCTGCATCATCACAGTCGTGATTTCCCTTGGATTCTAGTATTACACCTCGATTACCATAAACTTTTCGAACCTGTTCTCAATCTTCGTTGGTGGATAGCAGCTGGCATGAGTGCGCTCGTTCTCACCGCCGTAATTTTCTTTATTATGGTCAAGGATATTACGAGTCGAAAAGAATACGAACAGGCTCTCCTAAAGAATCAGCAGCTTTTGCAAGCTATTCTCGAAGGCATTGAAGCTGCAGTTCTCTTTATTGATAAGGAGACATTAACTATCACTTGGGCAAATACCGTTACAGAACAGATCTTCGGTGTTCCACTCAAAATTATCATTGGAGATTCCTGCTATAAATACCTCTGCCCTCATACTGAAGGGACAAAAGAACATCAATGCTCTGCCCTTGAAACAAATAATCTGCATGCAGAATTCAAACTGCATAGGCAAGATAATCGTATCATTCCGGTGATCAAAACTGTTCTTGAACTGGAAATACATGATCGCCCCCACTATGTCGTGACCATGTTCGACATAACCGCACGCAAAGCCATCGAACGGCAATTGGCGCATGCCCAAAAGCTTGAAAGTATAGGGAGTCTTGCAGCTGGAATCGCACACGAAATCAATACACCTTCACAATTTATCGCGGATAATCTGCGATTTATCAGTAGTTCCTACGAATCGCTGAGTAAGCTTTTGACACTAAGCACCGCGATCTGTGAATCTGAAGCGAATGGCCATGATATTGAGGGAATAGCCCATAGAATGAATATGTTACAGGAAACTATTGATATCAAGTTTCTGCTCGAAGAAACACCTTTGGCCATTGCCCAATCCAGAGCAGGAATCGAACGGATAACGACTATCGTCCAGGCAATGAAACGATTCTCGCACCCTGGGTCAGACTCACTACGCCTCGCCGATATCAATGAAGCACTAAAGAACACGAGTGAAGTCTGTAGAAATGAATGGAAATATCATTCAGAAATATTTTTTGACCTTCAACCGAATCTTCCTCTTGTGCCTTGTCTCATCAATGACATCAATCAGGTTTTTCTGAATCTGATCATAAATGCGGCTCACGCAGTCAAAAAAAAATACGAAGAAATTCAAGGAAAAGGGAAAATAACAATACATACCGAAGTCAAAGGAGATCATATTATTATTCAGATTAGTGATAATGGTATTGGCATTCCCAAAGCACTGTTAGAAAGAGTCTTTGATCCTTTCTTTACGACGAAAGATGTCGGAGTGGGGACTGGTCAGGGACTCGCTTTAAGCTATGGTATCGTGACGGATCGACACAAAGGCACTATTGAAATACAAAGTCGAGAAGGAATCGGCACTGATTGCACTATCAGTTTACCACTTGGCAAATCCGGAGAAGCCTGATGCAGAGTCAGATACATATTCTTTTTGTTGATGATGAACCGAACGTTCTCGCCGCTCTCAAACGCATGCTGCGAGCAAAACACGATGAATGGGCAATGGATTTTATCGAATCAGGTAGTAAAGCAACTAGAATGCTTGAAGAAAAAACGTATGATGTCATCATTTCCGACATACGTATGCCTGGTATGGATGGGGCAGAACTTCTTACTCGAGTCAAAGAAAAATATCCGGGAATCATTCGAATAGCACTCTCCGGTCAGGTCGATCTCAATGAAGTCATTCGCAGTATTCGCGCAGTTCACCAGTACATATCCAAACCGTGCGAAGCCGATAATTTGATAGAAAAAATAGAAGGAGCACTCCTCTCCCGCTCAGTTCTGACTGACGAAACCATGCTCAACCTTGTTACTGAAATAGAATCCCTCCCAGTCATCCCAAGAGTTTTTCAAGAAATACAACTTGAATTAAACAGCAAAGCTCCTTCCATCGACAAGATAGCAAGCTTCATTACTCAGGATGTCGGATTGGTGGCTAAAATTCTTAATCTAGTCAATTCTCCCTTTTTTGGTCTGCCATCACATATTGCCTCAGTGCATCAAGCTATTACCATGCTTGGATTGGAAACGATTGAATCCCTGGTGCTCTCCACACACCTTTTTTCAATGTATGATGAATCAACACTCCCCAACTTCAATCTGACCCTTTTATGGGAGCACTGTTTTCGAGTGTCGAATATCGCACGACTGATAGCAGAATGCGAAGGGGAGGACAGAAGGCTAGTTACGCAATGCAGAATGGCAGGTCTGCTGCACGATGTAGGGAAACTAATTCTGGCAAGCTACTTCCCTGATAAATATGGTGCGGTACTCAATATAGCCGCGACCAAAGGGGGCCCCGTCTATGACTTGGAGCGGAAAGTATACAAGACTTCCCATGCCGAGGTCGGTGCCTATCTGATGGGCTTGTGGGGAGTCTCTCCTGAAGTTGTCCACGGGATCGGTTACCATCACTCTCACAACAAGATGGACAGAAGCCTGACCATGTACCTTTCAGTGGCAAATATCATTGATCACAATTTTGTGGTTTTTAATGATGATTACGTCAAGATCAAATTAAAATCAGGATTAGCCCCCATTATCCATGATGAATCCAAGATGTTAAAGTGGCTCAAATACCTTGAGGATCACTGGTTTGGAGTTGGAGAATTTTATAGTGCAGACCCTGAATCAATAAAAAATATGCTGACAAGGAGTAAAGAATGAGCGCCCGCGTACTTCTCGTAGACGACGAACCCAATGTGCTCTCAGCGTTACGTCGCCAGTTGCGTGACAAATACGAAATTGAAGTGGAACAAGACCCTCAAGCGGCGCTCAAACGGCTGGATAGGAGTAATCCTTTTGCTGCCGTAGTGTCAGATTATCGAATGCCAAAAATGAATGGCATTGAATTTCTCAATGAAGTGAAGCGCCTCAGCCCTGAAACAACTCGGGTCATGCTCACAGGATATGCAGATCTTGATAACGCTATCCGAGCTGTCAATGATGGCAATGTCTTTCGATTTCTCACAAAACCATGTGAAAAGGAAACATTGCTCCAGCACGTCAACGAAGCCGTCAAGCAATATGAATTGGTCACAGCCAAACGAGTCTTGCTAGAAAAGACTCTCAAAGGAAGTGTTGAACTGCTCAGTGAAATTACATCCATGGTCAATCCCCATGCCGGAGAGCAGATAAACCGGGTCAGACGCTCCGTCAAATATCTCGCAATGAAAAAAGAAGTTAAGGATTTATGGCGATATGATATTGCGACCATGCTCTGTCAGCTAGGAACCCTTATATTACCCCCCGGCACACTGGACGCCCTTATCAGCGGAGCAGAACTTTCCCCGGAACAGACCCAGATGTACGAAATGCATCCTGGAATTGCCCAGAGCCTCCTCTCCAAACTGCCTCGTATGGGCGCAATTGCTGATATGATTGCCTATCAACTCAAAGGATTTGATGGATCAGGAACCCCAAGAGATGCCAAAAAGGAAGATGATATCCCACTCGGGGGACGTATCCTTAAAATCGCTCTGGATTACGATCTGGCCCTTCAGCTTGAAAAAAATCCCCAGCAAGCATTCCTGAGCCTGGAAAAAAACAGTGATTTCTACGATCCCGAGTTGATGTATTATCTTGAAGGAATGCTTGGAGTGGAAGCACGGTACGCCATTAAGACTATCCGAATTACTGAGCTTGAGCCTGGTATGGTCCTCCATGAAGATGTCATCTCGAATCAAGGTGCGATGCTTCTGCGCAAAAGCCTTGAGCTTGATAAAGACAAAATTGGACATATTCAAATGTTCGCCCAAAAAGTCGGTATCAATGATGAGATAACTGTCCTGGTTCCTGAACAGGAAACCGAAGAGGCTGAACAGGCAGTTGAAGAACAAACCAATTAGTACTGTAACAAAAACAACAAACCGGGAGTGAAGGAGATAAAACCTTCTGCCCTGCCGGTTTGTTGCAAGAGAAAACCACTCAATATCAATTCTGTTCTTCAAAAGGCAACTTGACTATAAACGTACTCCCTATACCAAGCTTGGACTCAACAAGCATTATGCCGCCATGCATGTTCACCACGACATTATGTGCAATAGCCAATCCTTGCCCTGTCCCTTTGCCCACATCCTTGGTCGTGAAGAATGGGTCAAAAACACGTTCCATTATATCAGGAGACATACCAATTCCTGTATCACTGACCTCAAGAACAGCCATACTCCCTTCCTGATAACTTTTGAGCGTAATGGTCCCTCTCTCTTCCCCTCCGGCCCCTTTAGTTTCAATTGCATGGGCACTATTGACAATAAGATTCAAAACGACCTGCCCCACCTCTCCCTTGAGACAAAAGATACTCGCAAGGGTATCATCAAGATAATATTCAATATCGGCAATATATTTCCATTCATTAGTGGAGACAGTTGCCGCGTCCTGGGCTATTTTATTGAGGCTGTGATAGCTCTTTGAGACTTCACCGGGGTGAGCAAGTTGTTTTACAGATTGAACAATTTCTGCAATTCTTTTAAGACCGGCTTCGGATTCACTCAATGCATTAGGCACATCCTCTGAAAGATATTCTATTTCTTTAAGATCAAGCGTCGACTCGGCTTGAGCCTGCAAACCCTCATCCGGGGTATCTTTGCATCGCTCCAATATATAATGAACCAACTCCCGACTCCGCTCCATCATCTTTGAATAAGAATCAAATGAGTCACCCAAGAATTGAAGATTCGATGTGACATACTGCGTTGGCGTGTTTATCTCATGTGCAATTCCTGCCGCCAATTCCCCTATTGATTCAAGCTTTTGAGCTTGTCTCAATTGTGCTTCAACGACAAGTTGATCAGAGATATCCCTTGCCACGCAGACATACCCTGTGGTTTGTCCGTCATGATTGCGGATAGGGCCGATATTTGCTTCCTGAGTATACCGTCGACCATTCTTTCTCAGGTTGACAAAACGCCCACTCCAAGCCTCACCGCGAGCTATAGTTTCCCATAGCTCCTTATAGAACGCCTCGTTCTGGTCATCGCTTTTGAGGATGTTCGGAGTCTTTCCTAATGCATCCTGCCGAGAAAAGCCCGTAATCACTTCAAATGCAGGGTTGACGTAGGTAATGATTCCCTTGATATCTGTAATAATCACTACTTCAGCAGCCTGTTCCATGGCTGCCGTCAGTTGCCGCATGGCCTGCTCCGCCTCTTTTATGGGCGTTATATCTGTAAATGTAAGGACCTTACCTACAATTTCCTTTTGTATACTCCGTAAATTGACAATCTGTCCCAAGACCCAAATTTCGAGGTTTTCTTTGGTCACCAACCGCATCTCAACTTGGTTGGAATGAACAAATTTCCCCCGAAGCCACTGAGTTTTGACAACAGCCTTATCATGAGCATGGATTCGATCCAGCCACCCTTTTCCAGCGAGGTCCACAGCTGTTGTTTGGGTCATCTCATGCATACGCTCATTGGCGTAAATAAGATTTCCCTCCATGTCCGTGATGGCAATCCCCACAGGTGAAGCCTTGGCTATGGCACGAAAACGCTCCTCAATCTCTCGCTGAGCCTCATTGGCACGATGCAATTTGGTGACATCACTCCCGATACAAAGCAATTCACGAGGGCGACCATACTCTTCAATAAGACGAACAGTCCATGAGACCCAACCATTGCTATCATTATAGAGTGTCAACGCCGACTCACTATAGTTTTCCCCCTGCTCAAAGAATTGAAGAACAACATCAAGCCCCCCATGTCCCTGTGCAGCTCCTAAAAATGACATGAAATCCCTACCGACCAATTCTCCTTCCTCACCAACTAGTAATTTTCGAGCAAAAGAATTGGCAAAAGTAATTTTCCCATCTTCATTTATCCTAATAATCAGGCTATTCGCCCCCTGGACCAAATCACGATAGTTCTGTTCACGAAGTTGGATATCCCTGATGATCGGTTCACTGAGTTTGAAAAAGACAATCAACCCCAAAAGAGTCAACGCTACTCCTACGCCGAAAATAATGAGGTTGGCTCTGATAAAGGGTTCCTTAATCTCATCAATATCAATTTTTGCCACCAACCCCATGGTTTCATCCTGAAAAAACAAAGGAGTGTAAGCTGCCAAAACTTCTATTCCCCTGTAATCAAGGGCGATCACAGTTCCAGTTTTCCCCTCCAATGCAGCCTTCATTGGGATAGCATAGTGATTCTCGTAAGAGATTTGCGCGTTGGAATTGGCTGGCGTTACTGCTTTGCCATTCACAACCAGAAAGCTGACATCCTCGTCAGACTTTCGACCGATCGTCAATTCGCCAGCATCGCTCTCTATCTGAAATTTTGTATACGCATGACTCAGGTGGTGCAAAAGAGTATCCAAAGGAACGCCACCAACCCCATCTCCTTCAACACCCTGTGCAATCTGTCCTAATTCCGTCAGTAATGCAGCCTGGCTCTGTACGAGTTCATGCAGGCGAACTTTCTGCTCATTAAGGGATGTTTCATACAACAAATATGTACTGAACATGGACACTGCTCCCACCAGCAGGACCATTATCAAAGCCAGTGATGCGAATCGACGTTTGCGGCCAACCATTCTATCCCCTCTCTTCATGATCCAAACACACACGACACAAGTCGAGCTTCAGCTGAGCTTACGAGAGATATGGCATTCATGCATTTATTTTCTTTATTAAAGAGAATCATTCCACATGAAACGATGCTGTGAGGTTGCGAACGCAATCGGGATATAAGAAAAGTCTTAAAAAGTTTCAGGCCTCAATGGGAAAAAGAAATTTTGTTTTGATCACCATGTCTGACACGAGTCAGTTTTCCCCTGACCAATTTGAGAAGGGATTCACCAGCTTCAACAAGCTCTCCACTGTTATCGATGGTTTGAAGAGAAGGATGTTCAACCCCAAAGGCGTTTGCCCGTTGCAAACGACTCTCAATCTCCTCACCACTTTCTCTTCCTCGGGCCAAAAGCCGTTGGCGGAGAATTTCTGTTTCAACAGTAACCAAGATCGGTACAATATTCGGATACCGTGATGATGCTTCAGAAAGATATGCCCTTGAACCATTCATGATTACGGGAAATCCGGCATCCATCCACAAATCAATTTCCGCGCCGATCCCATATCGAAATCCATGACTGTCCCACTGGAGCGCAAAAAGATTCCTATCCAATCGAGCCTTAAATTCATCAGGGTGCAAATAAATGTGATTCTCACTCCCAAGGGTAATGGGTCTGGTTATATATCTGTGGGCAAAGATTGCTTCTTTTCCAGGGCATCGTGCCCTTGCATAATTTATGACGCTGTCTTTTCCGCAACCAGACGGTCCGACAACATAAATCAATCGTCCATTCTTCACTGTTCAACCTCTTTTTTGCCAAATGGAATACGATGAATGAGCATAAAAGGTGTCTTTTTGCTCTGTTGATAAAAAAGACACAATTCACTGACGAAATGAGACTGTTTTCTCAACCTCCAAGTATGGTCGTTGAGGCTTCTGATAAGCTTCTTTCGCATCTTCCGGTCACGTATGGAGTCAGTCAGAGTCAGGTGAAAATGGAATTCGCTTAAAACAAATGGATATCCCCATCGAGCAAGAAGCCGCTCCTGGACAGGGGTAAGCCCCTTGGCTCTCCTTCGCTCCATCTCGGCAAGCGTCGGTTGCTCACGAAAAGAATCGAAAGCTCGCACACAAGAATCTGCAAGTGAATTTATTTGTTCATAATCCTCAGGAACCAACGCTAAAAAATTGCCGATTTCTATTATGTTGAAACCTTCGAGAAAGAATGCCTTCTGCTGTTGGGCAAACTCCGTAGCATGACGGATCAACTGCCATTCCGTGCAGGATGATGACAAAATGAATGGAGCAACAAGAGTTCCATGAAACCCATATTGTCGCGGCACAGTCGTTAAGCGAAGAATGTCTTCCGAACTGATTGTACGGAGTCGAGGGGACTCGAAACACTGTCCGGATTCAGCACATCGTGCCAACCACCATTTTCCAAACTGATCAAGATCGCTGTCTTTTTCAGGTGAGAAATAGACCGCAAACCGTCCTTCCATCACATTACCTTAGCTTCCCTTTCATACTTGTCGTGGAAATCCTCGACAAAAGTCTTCTGAAATATTCGAAGGCCACTCAGATACACCCCGAAGACCAATCCCACCAATCAAATCGCAGACGCCCAGCTTTGATTATACCGGCGATCGAAAATCATTTTTTGTAACTCATGAATACAAGTCCATTTGATTGGAAAAAACACAGAACCAAGTCTTTTTTGAAACAAAAATGACAATAAAGTTACAACTCGTTGAAATTATATTGAAAAATAGACAAAAACAAAACTTGTCTAATGCCTGTCTTTTGATCCTGCAGTATCCATCGACTCACGAGATATCGCTGCATATGACATTTCGAATGACAAACAAGGATTTGACCCAATGATATCATGCAGAGGATTCAACAACAATCTGTACCCAATCACTGGCAAACAAACAGACCCCGTATTCGATAGGCTTACCATCACCAATGACATTGACACTCTCAGTGATCAATACAGGCCTCGTTTTGGGCTGGCCAAGTTCCCTTGCCTCTTCCGCTGTTGGCATTCTGCTGATTATCCGCGTTTTCTTGCGAAAATAGTCGTGCACCCCAAAAGTTTTCATGGTCCGGGTAATCGACCCTGTTTCCACATAGACATCTGCCATCCTGGGAAAAATCGACCGAGGGAAATAGGAATGAGAGTAGTTAATTCGACGCCCATCGGCTTCTCCCGCGCTTGTGATACACGTGACCAGAGAACCTGTTGTGACTTCCAACGCCTCGGACACAACTCCATCTGCTTCCATATCAACGGAGGAAATAAATACATTTCCGGGAACACGCCTTTGTTGGGACAAATTTTCACTAAACCGAGTTCGCCGCCCCACAGGGTAATGAATGATCGGCTCCCGAACAAATACCCCCCGTCCATGTTCTATCCTGACAAGCCCTTCTTCCTCCAAAAAAGCGAGAGCACGTCGCAGAGTGTGTCGGTTCACACCGAATTCACCAGCAAGATGATTTTCAGAGGGCAGACGGTCACCCGGAGCAAAGACGGCGGACGCAATATCCTTCTCCAACCTCGAACAAATCTGTCGCCACAAAGCAATACCGGTCCCACGAGCGAGCATCACCTTCACCTCCTGAAAAGACATGCTGATTCCAGCAGAATCACAGGCTCCAATGGATGTCCAGATACCCCGAAAGGATGTCACTGAAATGGAACAGAACAAAGTCACCAACAATGCAGATGGTCTTGAGATAAACCGGAAGAAATGGATGGGAATATTGTCAAGAACACACCCACAATGTTTACAGGATGCTCTTGCAGGCTTAGGCAGTCTACCTGAATACGTCTACCTGCGAACCCCGGAAACAGGTATGATCATGATTCGCGGAAAAGCCGATGGAACGGGGCAGCAATTCAATCTTGGTGAAATGACCATGACACGCTGTTCCATAAAAACGGGCGCTCACCTTGTAGGACATGGATATGTCATTGGGCGCGATAAACGTCACGCGGAACTGGCAGCATTCTATGACGCACTGCTTCAGTCCGATGAATATGGTCCTACCATTCTTCGAGAAATACTCTCTCCCTTACAAGCTGAAATCGAAAAGAAGTGGCGAACCCAAGCCCAAAAAACTGCTGCAACCAAAGTGGATTTTTTCACCATGGTTCGCGGCGAGAACTGAGGCACACATATGCAAGAAACTCCCCTCAAAACAGCTGATCAGAGTTACACGAACTCTCCTCAGGATAACCAAAGAATTTTCAGAGCCATATTGAGAACCATGTCCAGTCCGGGGACAGTGACAGCCCTCGGTCATTGGCCACAACCACCAGCTCTCTTGCATCCTGCCGCTGCTGCAGTTTGCCTGGCCCTGACAGATATGGAAACACCTCTTTGGATTGATCGAGACGCCCCGGAAGAAGTTCGCTCCTACCTTCAATTCCACTGTGGCACTCCCATCATAAGCGACCAAAAGGCAGCTGCCTTTGCTATTATTCTGGACGGGATAAAAATCCCAGACCTCGAGAAGTTCAATCCTGGAGAATTTGAATATCCAGACCGCTCAGCGACTCTTATCATTCAGGTTGGGGCCATCGAAGTCGGTAATGGAATTTCTTTGACCGGACCAGGAATCAAGGATTCAACACAGATACGCGTAGGCGGATTAAGCTCGACCTTTTGGCATGATCTCCAAATAAACAATAAACGGTTCCCACTCGGATATGATGTGATTCTGGCTACAAGCACAGAAATAGTATCACTCCCCAGAACAGTTCAGGTAGGAGCTTAGTATGTACGTCGCCGTCAAAGGAGGGGAACGGGCCATCGAAAAAGCCCATCGCCTCATGGCCGAGGAACGACGTGGGAATGTTAGTATACCAGAGCTGACGGTCAAACAGATTCTGGAACAAATGACACTCGCTGTGGACCGGGTCATGAGCGAAGGGTCGTTGTACGATCCTCAACTGGCAGCCCTTGCAATCAAGCAATCACGAGGAGATTTGGTCGAGGCAATCTTCCTGTTGCGTGCCTATAGAACCACCCTTCCTCGTTTTTATGCTTCCAATCCGATAGAGAGCACATCCATGCATATTCGGCGTCGTATCTCTGCGACCTTCAAAGATATTCCTGGGGGGCAAATACTCGGTCCCACGTTCGATTACTCCCACCGATTACTCGATTTCAAGCTCGCGGCCGAGTCTGAAGCTCCTGAAACCTCAATTGGTGAGATGCCTGATAACCCTATGCCTCGAGTCATGGATATCCTGAAAATTGAAAACTTATTGGGAGAACTGGAAGAGACTCCAAAGACTGTCGGTGATATCACCCGTGATCCCATATCTTTCCCTGTAAACCGAGATATCCGGCTTCAAAACCTCGCTCGAAGTGACGAAGGATTCCTGCTCGCTCTCGGATATTCCAGCCAACGTGGATTTGGAGATAATCATCCCTTTGTCGGAGAAATACGCATGGGAGAAGTTCCAATAGCCATTATTCCTGACGAACTCGGTTTTGAGATCGAAATAGGCGAAATCACTATCACTGAATGCGAAATGGTGACCAGTTTCACTGATTCTCAATCTGAACTTCCACACTTCACAAGAGGATATGGACTTTCCTTTGGGTATAATGAACGAAAAGTTTTAGCCATGTCTTTGGTAGACCGCTCTCTGCAGGCACGAGAATTAGGCGAAGAAATTTCGGCTCCATCACACGATGAAGAATTTGTGCTCTCCCATAGTGACAATGTCGAGGCTCAAGGTTTTGTACAACACCTCAAATTACCCCACTATGTTGATTTTCAATCAGATTTAATCATGATTCGCTCCATGCGCGATGCAGTTCTTGCTCGTAAAGCGCAAGATAAAAACGAGGAGTAAGCATGAAGCCCACATATGACAGATCATCCACATCGTCTCCAATCCCTGATGATGGATACAACTTCTGCTATCTGGATGAACAAACCAAAAAAATGATCCGCCGTGCGATTCTCAAGGCTCTGGCGATCCCCGGTTATCAGGTTCCTTTTGCCGGACGAGAAATGCCCATGCCGTATGGCTGGGGAACAGGCGGCATCCAACTCTCAGCCAGCGTGATCGGTTCCGATGATATTTTCAAGGTCATTGATCAAGGGGCGGATGACACGACAAATGCCATTTCCATCCGCCACTTCTTTTCTCGAGTCGCACAGGTCAAAACCACTGAACAGACTGAAAAAGCTACCATAATCCAAACTCGTCACCGAATCCCGGAGACGCCGCTTTCCGAAGGCCAGATCATGATCTACCAGGTGCCTATACCTGAACCTTTACGTTGGGTCGAACCGAGGGAATCTGAAACCCGAACCATGCACGCCCTCCAGGAATATGGGATCATGCATGTCCAACTCTATGAAGACATTGCAAAACACGGCCGCATTACGACCAACTTCATGTACCCGGTGACCGTTAACGGCAGGTACATCATGAGCCCCTCACCCATTCCCAAATTTGACAACCCCAAACTTCATATGAGTCCAGCCCTTCATCTTTTCGGAGCTGGCAGGGAAAAACGAATTTACGCAGTCCCACCCTATACGGATGTCAAAAGCCTTGATTTCGAGGACCACCCTTTCTCGGTAGAAACATGGAAAGAATGCTGCGGGCTCTGCGGAGCCAAAGACAGCTACCTGGATGAAGTTATCCTCAATGATAATGGAGAAAAAATGTTCGTCTGTTCAGATACTGATTACTGCTCAAAACGCCAATGCAAAGGATATGTTGGTTCCATGGCCAATCGGACAGATATAATAACACTCAAAAAAGAAAAAAACTTTCCGGAGTCTCCTCATGTTTAAGAGACCCCATCCACTGATCACAACGAGCGGACTTTCAAAAAGTTATGGTGAAATGATCGGATGTCACAATATTGATCTGGAACTCTGGCCCGGAGAGGTTCTGGGGATTGTCGGAGAATCAGGGTCAGGGAAGTCAACACTTCTGGGATGTCTCTCCGGAAAACTCAGTCCAACATCCGGGAAGATTGAATATCAATCCACGGAATTCGGACTTATAGATATTCATTCCGTTATTGAACCGATCAGACGTAAATTGATGCGCACCGAATGGGGCGTCGTTCACCAAAATCCACGCGATGGCCTCCGACTGGGAGTGACTGCCGGAGCCAATATAGGTGAACGACTCATGAGCACCGGACTCCGCAACTATAGCAAGATACGATCAAAAGCTCTCTACTGGATGAGAGAAGTCGAGCTTGAAACCGATCGAATTGATCATTTTCCAAGAGAATTCTCGGGAGGGATGCAGCAACGTTTGCAAATAGCTTGCAATCTTGTGACCTCCCCCAAATTAATATTCATGGATGAACCAACTGGAGGACTCGATGTCTCAGTGCAGGCGCGCCTGCTTGATCTTCTGCGCGACCTGGTGACACGGCTCGGCCTCTCCGTGGTCATAGTCACCCATGACCTTGCTGTAGCCCGACTGCTGGCACACAGGCTTATGGTAATGAAAAAGGGTGAAGTCGTCGAGACCGGACTCGCGGATCAAGTGCTTGATGACCCACAGCACCCATATACTCAACTTCTTGTTTCTTCCATACTCCAAGCATAGGGAATTGATTCATGTGTACCAGAATTTCCATCAATAATCTGAGTAAGACATTCACGTTGCATACTCAAGGAGGCATTGTCATTCCGGTATTCTCTGCTCTTAATCTCGATGTGCAAGCCGGAGAATGCGTCGCCCTGTCGGGCCACTCCGGTTCTGGAAAGTCCTCACTCATTTGCTCCCTCTATGGCAACTACAAGCCACAATCGGGAAGCCTCAAAATACTCCATAACAAACAGTATGTTGATGTCTTGACAGCCAATCCGCGAGAAATTCTTGAAATACGAAAACAGACTCTGGGTTATGTCAGTCAATTCCTGCGAGTGGTCCCAAGGGTTTCTGCTCTTGATGTTGTTGCAGAACCATTTTTCAATCTTACAAGTGATCGAAGCTCTGCGCGTGAGCGTGCGGCGTCTCTCTTAAAACGACTCAACATCCCTGCAACACTCTGGTCCCTTCCACCTGCCACGTTCTCAGGAGGAGAACAGCAGCGCATTAATATAGCACGCGGTTTCAGCCTTGAATATCCCATCCTCCTTTTGGATGAACCAACGGCTTCACTGGACGCGGAAAACTGCGAAAGAGTGATTGAGTTGATAAGAGAAGCCAAATCAAGAGGGACTGCGATTGTTGGAATTTTCCATGATAAACATGTCCGCAATTTGATCGCGGACAGACTGTTTCACATGAGTAGCTTCAAGGAGGCTGCATAAATGAATCTTATCATCAAGAATGCTCGTATCGTCCTGCGCGACGAGATTGTGACTGGCGCACTCCGCGTCTGTAACGGCATCATTGATGCCATTGATACAGGCCCATGCTCACATAAATCAGCCGTTGATTTCAACGGAGACTACCTGCTGCCTGGTTTTGTCGAACTCCACACAGATAATCTTGAGCAACAACTCGAACCGCGGCCGGGAGTCTTCTGGCCTGACCCGTTAAGCGCCGTGCTCGCCCACGATGCGCACATGTTCACAGCAGGCATCACCACAGTCTTTGATGCTGTCTCATTAGGGGAATACCATGACGGGCCAAAACGAACACAAATTCTCGACATGAGTATCCACGCCTTAAACAAAGCCCGTTCTACAGGAATCCTCAAGTCAGACCATAAACTCCATCTACGTTGCGAGTACTCGGACCCAAAAGTCATGGATTTTCTTAGCCCCCACATAAATGATCCAGTCTTGATGCTTGTCTCGCTCATGGACCACACACCAGGACAACGCCAATTCACGGACACTGACGTCTATCGTAAATATTATAAGCAAGGATGGAGTGACAAAGAATTTGATGAAGTTTCCCAGCGCCTTATTACGACTCAACGATCGTGCGCGGAAGGTAACAGGCAGATGATAGTTGAATTATGCCAACAACGAGCTCTCCCCCTGGCCAGCCATGATGATACGCTGGCCGTACATATTACCCAAGCCAAAATGGAAAAAGTTACCCTCTCTGAGTTCCCTACGACACTTCTGGCAGCGTCACTTGCCCGCAAAGCGGGCATTAAAATTGTCATGGGGGGGCCCAATGTTGTCCGAGGCAGTTCTCACTCCGGAAATGTTTCTGCCAGGCAACTCGCCGCCGAAGGATTGCTGGACATTCTCTCCTCGGATTATGTACCGACCAGCCTCATTTCAGGTGCCTTCACACTGAACAGAGAAATGGACATTCCGCTGCACCAGGCAATTGCACTTATCAGCCTGAATCCAGCCCAAGTGACAGGGCTTCATGACAGAGGAGAGATAGCGCTCGGCAAACGGGCCGACCTTGTTCGTGCCCGAGAAGTGGAAAATATCCCCGCAGTGTTACAAACATGGTCTACCGACTCTCCAACGTCCTTTGAAATAAACCAAAAAAATGCGGCGTAAGTGCAACAACATCGCGCGTAATTCACATCAAACAGTAACAGAACCTCAATACCACCGTAGCCGAAGTCGGATATGCTGACACAATGTGTGAAGAAAAGTGTCATCCACTATAATCCAACCCGATCTTTTATAGCAGTTACGGAGCCGCCAGATGAAATCTCTTGAATTGCCCAATAACCGGACAGCACAAGCCATCCAGGCCACAAAATTATGCAAGGTCTATCCGAACGGAACACAGGCCTTGAAAGATGTCTCCCTTACCATCAACGACAACGATTTTGTTGTCGTCATAGGTCTTTCCGGAGCCGGAAAATCAACCATGCTCCGTTGTCTCAACAGACTTATCCGTCCCACTTCGGGACAGTTGTCACTCTTTGGCGAAGAAATTACCACTGTAAACGGAACAAAATTGAAACAGGTCCGCCGCCGTGTAGGCATGATCTTCCAGCAATTCAATCTCGTTCGCCGCCTGACTGTCCTAGAAAATGTTTTGGTCGGCCGTCTTCGTTTCAATGCAGGTCCCATCAATCGGGGGCTTTCCATCTTCAGGATCTTTCCCAAGCATGAACGGGAATTCGCCTTCGAGTGCCTCAAGCAAGTCGGTATTGCCGATCTGGCCTATCGTCGAGCCGATGCTCTTTCGGGTGGTCAACAACAACGCGTGGCGATCGCCCGTTCCCTCGCTCAAGAACCAGAGGTCTTTCTGGCAGACGAACCCATTGCCAGCCTTGACCCTAGAAGTTCTGAAACAGTCATGCAAATTCTTTCCCAAATTCATGAAGAAAAAGGCATCCCGGTCCTGGTCAACCTCCATCATATTGACTTTGCCCAACGCTACGGCAAACGCATCCTTGGCATGTCCAAAGGAGAGTTGATCTTTGACGGCACAAGTAGGGACCTCGACACGACAACGGTCTCTTGCATCTACGGAGATAAAGCTGATGAAGCTCTGGAAGAGCTGTCCGCAGCGTGATCAATAGACGATTCCTTCACTCTGCCATGACAGCATGCTAACAATTTTAACAGAACCCAGGAGAGTCTCAATGTTTGGTAAATTCCTCAAAATCTTTATGGCTACAGCTCTTGTACTGACTTTTGCCTTGCCCGGTTTGTCGCGTGCCGACAACTCTGCATGGCCCAAAACCATCAAATTAGGATTTATACCTACCGAAGGGGCTGCCGACTCTGCCAAACGCGCTCGCCCTATTGCCAAAAAATTGGAAGAAGCCCTCGGTGTGAAAGTGGAAATATTCACAGCTTCTGATTACAATGGTATTATCACTGCCATGGCAAACAAGCACATTGATTTTGCATATTTCGGCCCTAAAAGTTATACAGAAGCAGCTGAAAAAGCCAATGCGGAAGCCCTCGTCATGGAACTGAACAAGAAAGGGCAACCTGGGTATACCGGTCTGATTATTGTTCGCAAGGATTCCGGTATCACCAACATGGATCAGGCCAAAGGAAAGACCTTTGCTTTCACTGACCCTAATTCAACTTCAGGATTCCTGGTTCCCAACGTACTTTTTGCTCGAGACATGAAGGTTGACCCCAAAAAATACTTCAAGGAAGTTCGCTTCTCCGGATCTCACGGTGCGTCAATCCTCGCTGTCAAAAACCACTCCATCGAAGTTGCCGCAACCAATAATATTGACTTGGACCGTATGATAGAAAAAGGATCCGTTTCCCTTGATGACTTCACTATCATCGAACGTTCAGACCTGATCCCAGGTGCTCCCATGGCCGCCCGAAAAGATCTGCCGGAAAGTCTCAAAGCAGCTTTTGCCGGAGCTCTGTTGCAGATTAATGATGATCCGGAAGCACTTAACGTACTTCAAAACGGTGGCTACCGTCACACCAACGACGCCGACTATGACATCATTCGATATCTGAAACGCCTCAAAAAGCAGTTAGCTCAGCAATAGCCATGAGCCAGGATCTGACACTCGAACAGGTTACTCCCAGGAAGAGCTTTATCCAGAAGCTCGCCCTGGGGGGCCTTATGACACTTATTTTTGCAGTGCTCGTCGCTTCATACATTTCCACGGATATTGACCCGTTCAAACTCTATGAAAAAAGACACAATGCCTTTGAATATCTCTTTGGCAGAGAACTGAACGAGGTAGACAGACAATCCGCTTTGGACCAGGCCCGCCGTTTACCCGAGATTATCGCCTTCGAAGAGTCCTATCAGGAAGTCAAAAAAAGACATCTGGCCCAAGGGCAAAAACTGGACCCAGTCGCCATGCAGCGAGAAGCACGGAAGATTGCAGAGACTCGCATGGCAGCAGTCTCTCCGGCAGAAAGAGAAGCGATAGTTCAAGAGGAATACACACGTATTTCGGATGAAAAGACTGGCGGGTACTTTCCACCTGAAACAGCACGGACACATATAAAGGAATATACAATTGCACTTATAGAAACAATGGCCATCGCCATATGGGGAACACTCATCGCTTTTATCGCCGCCATCCCCATGGCCATGTTTGCAGCAAAAAACACCCTGGAGTTGATGATTCAGGGTGATGGAACCCACCAAAGAATCATCCGATGGTTTGGACAGTTTACAGCCCGACGCATGCTTGATTTCTGTCGAGGATTCAATGAATTTGTCATGGCACTGATCTTTGTAGCCGTCATAGGGCTTGGCCCATACGCCGGAGTCCTCGCCCTCGCCATTCACACCTTCGGCATTCTCGGCAAAGTCTTTTCAGAAGCAATTGAGCAAATCGAGGCTGGACAGGTGGAAGCCGTGGCCGCATCCGGCGCAGGACCAGCTCAGATAATGGCCTTTTCCGTCATCCCCCAAGTCATGCCTCTTATTGTCAGCTACACACTCTTACGCTTTGAAGCCAATGTTCGTTCAGCCACCATTCTCGGTTTTGTTGGAGCAGGCGGCATCGGATTTCTGATGTTTGACAAGATAAACGGCTACCTTTACCGCGAAGTCTGCACCATGATGATCATGGTCATCGTATCGGTGACACTGATCGACTATATGTGCGGTATCCTGAGAAGACGTTTTGTCTAACAGACAAGGCTTTCTGAATAATGTGAAAGGCAGTTCTTTGAACTGCCTTTTTTGCTCCCACTCTTCTTATGATTGTGTATCTCACAACCTGTTGCCATAGTGCCAAATCGCCAGCAAGTTCATATAGATTGCACGAATACGACTTGAAAACATAGACAAACCCAATAGTAAAACATAGAAACATTCGATACAAAACCCGTGTTTGACCACCAAAAGGGAGACAGCATGTCTGAAACACATCATGAAATGTGGGAAAAACTCAACCTTGATATTGATGCGCACGATGCCCTGCTCGGAGTCCTGGGGAAATTTTACGGGGATATATACATGTCCCAAGAGAACAGGCTCAAGGGTGCTGAATATCTTGATTTTGTTTTATCAGAGGTTCATGGCCTTCGCATTAAGGAACTGCAGGATGCTCAAGCGGAAGGACGAAAAGTCATTGGATCATTCTGTGTCTTTGTCCCTGAAGAAATAACCCTCGCAGCAGATGCAGTCCATGTTGGTCTCTGTGCAGGAGCCGAGGCTGGAACGGATTTGGCAGAGCAGCTTGTTCCCAGAAACACATGCGCTTTGATCAAATCTTTCATCGGCTTTAAAATGGCCAAGATTTGTCCTTTTATTGAATCAAGCGATCTGATCGTTGGAGAAACCACCTGCGATGGCAAGAAAAAGGCTTATGAAACATTCAATGAAATAGCCCCGACATATGTCATGGAAGTCCCGCAGACAAAAACGGATGCGGCCAAAGCCCTCTGGAAATCTGAAATTCTCAGATATATGGCCGAGGTGGAAAAACTCACAGGGAAAACCATTACGACGGAAAAGCTCAAGCAGGGAATCAGTATTACGAACGATAAACGCCGTGCTCTTCAACGCCTTACTGCACTGCGAAAAGCTTCCCCCGCTCCCATCTCTGGTCGCGATGCCTTGCTGATCAACCAAATCAGTTTTTATGATGATCCAATCAGGTTTACGACTAAAATCAATGAACTCTGTGAAGAACTCGAACAAAGAATCAACGATCAGGTGGGAGTCGCTCCATCCAACGCGCCGAGATTGTTGCTTTCCGGCTGTCCCATGGCCGTTCCCAACTGGAAGCTCCCATATGTCATAGAGAGCTCGGGTGCGGTCATAGTTGGCGAAGAGTCCTGCATAGGGACCCGCAATTCTCGTGACTTGGTCGATGAATCTGCCAGTACCATGGAAGAAATGATAGACGCTCTCGTGGAACGTTACATGAAAATCGACTGTGCCTGTTTTACTCCAAACAATGAACGGCTCGAGAATGTAACGGCCCTCGCAAAAAACATGAATGCGGATGGAGTGATCCATTACAGCCTGCTCTTCTGCCAACCCTACGCCCACGAAGCCCTTAAAATTGACAAAGCACTCCAGGCTGAGAACATTCCAATGCTTTCCATTGAAACCGACTACTCCATGGAGGATGTCGAACAATTAAAGACTCGGGTGGAAGCCTTTATGGAGACTCTTGCGTGAAAATCGGAATCGACATCGGCTCCCGCTCTATAGAGTTGGTAGCTCTTCGCGATGGAAAACTCTGCCACTCTGCGCGAGTTCCAACGACATTCGACCCAATTTCACAGTGTTCCAAACTGTTGGATGGATTGCGCCCAGCCTCCTTGGTCGGGACCGGTTACGGACGCAATCTCATCCAACGTTTGGGGCTGGAATGCCCATGCGACACAATCACGGAAATCAAAGCTCATGCCATTGGGGCATTCTCGTTGTTTCCCCAAGTACGGACAGTCCTCGATATAGGAGGACAAGACACCAAAGCTGTCTCCATCTCCGCAGGACGAGTCTTAAAATTTGAAATGAATGATCGATGTGCAGCCGGAACCGGTAAATTCCTGGAATACACAGCCGGAGTTTTTCAGATACCGGTTGAAGACTTTGGGAGTTATGCCATGAAAGGACACAATCCCCCGGAAATAAGCTCTATCTGCACAGTCTTTGCAGAAACGGAAGCCACATCCCTCATGGCTCGTGGAGAATCTCCCGAAAGTATTGCACTGGGATTACATAAAGCCATCGTCAAACGAACCATTACGATGATGCGCCGTGTCGGCCTAAAAACCCCAATTGTTTTCTCTGGCGGTGTAGCAAATAATCTCTGTGTTCTCTCCTTACTCGCTCATGAAACTGGAGCGGCCCTGGGGGAAGAACTGCTTGTCCCTGATGAACCAGATATGATTGGCGCTCTTGGTGCTGCCTTGCATTGTGAAACCCTTACCAGATCGAACTCCCCCTCAGCTAATAAGATCTTCTGATTCGATATTTTTGATCAATTTGATCCCTCCTGGCGATCCAGAGAACAATACCAAGGGAATTGTGAAATCCGATTATCCTCTACATCGCTTAACCCAAACGTCCTGACCCTGATGACCACCGCTAAATCAGATAAAACAATCGAGTTTGACACATAGTTCCTCTTTAGTGTTGACTTTTTCGAAACGAAAACATAAATCCCGCCATCGGTCGGTGACAGGCTTTGCCTCTTCATTTGACAGGTTCGACTATAAACCGAAAAAATTCCAATTAAATGGAGGATTTATGAGTGACCCCTTCACTGGAAAGATGGACCGCTGAACGGTCCGCAGAACTCTACGGCGTCCGCGAGTGGGGCGCTGGTTTCTTCGGCATCTCCGATAAAGGTGAACTTCAGGTAACTTCATCTCCCGCATGTTTTGACAATGCGGTCAGTATTCCTGAGATCATCGCTGGAGTTCAGGAGCGCGGGCTTGATATGCCTGTTCTGCTTCGCATCGAGAATATCCTCGACACACAAATTTCCCTGCTCAACGACAGCTTTCAGGCTGCCATCCAGAGTCTCGACTATCGAGGCTCATATCTTGGTGCATACCCTATCAAGGTTAACCAACAGCAGCAGGTAGTGGAAGCCGTGACTCGTCACGGCAAAAAATACCACCATGGTCTGGAAGCCGGGAGCAAGGCCGAACTGATAGCAGCCATGGGTATGCTTGGCGATACCGAAGCAGTCCTCGTCTGCAACGGCTACAAGGACGAAGAATTTGTCGACCTTGGCCTTCATGCGACCCAACTGGGTTTCCAGTGCATTCTTGTTGTGGAAATGCCGGGCGAGCTTCCGTTGATCATCGAACGCTCAAAAGCCCTCGGAATCAAACCCATCTTGGGAGTGCGAGTCAAACTTTCCTCCCAGGCGAACGGTTTATGGGCCGAGTCAGGTGGCGACAGGTCTATTTTCGGTCTCAATGTAGCGCAAATCATCGACGTCATCGACAGCCTTAAAGAGGCTGATATGCTCGACTGCCTGCAACTGCTCCATTACCATCTGGGATCACAGATCCCGAACATTCGAGAGATACGTAATGCCGTGGCTGAAGCCACCCGCGTTTACGCCGGACTGGTAGCGGAAGGCGCAGGAATGCGTTATCTTGATTTGGGGGGTGGGCTTGCTGTTGACTACGATGGTACCCAAACCAACTTTATGAGCAGTCGCAACTACTCGGTCAATGAATACTGCGTCGATGTAGTGGAAGGTGTCATGACCGTCCTTGATGAACAGAAAATCGACCATCCAATCATCATCACCGAATCTGGACGCGCTCTGGTTGCGTATTATTCGATGCTCCTTTTCAATGTGCTTGATTCTGCACGATTTGAACCTGAGCCCTTGCCGGAGAGTCTCCCGGAAGGAACGAATATTCATATTCAACACCTCTTTGAAACATTGCAGGTCCTCAATATCCGTAATGTTCAGGAGTGTTTTAACGATATTCTCTACTACCGAGATGAAGTACGCCAGGCATTCAATCACGGAAAAATGACGTTCCGAGAGCGCGCTCTTGGTGACAACGTTTTCTGGGAAACTATTAATCGAATCGCCTCATTGGCCAAAGACCTTCACGCCCTCCCTCACGAATTGGAAGGGATTACAGAAGCATTGTCTGACATTTATTATTGTAACTTCAGCGTGTTCCAATCTCTTCCTGATGCCTGGGCAATAGGACAGCTCTTTCCTGTCATGCCTGTGCACAGGCTCAATGAGAAACCGGTACGTGAAGGATTGCTGGCAGACATTACCTGTGATTGCGATGGAAAAATTGATCGTTTCATTGATAGCCAGGGAGTCAAACGGACCATGCGCCTCCATGAATTGAAAGAATCCGAAGAGTATTACCTCGGGGCCTTTCTTGTCGGTGCCTATCAGGAAACTCTTGGTGATCTCCATAACCTGCTTGGTGATACGAATATTGTCACAGTCAGGATCAAGGAGAATGGGGAATTTGACTTTGTCGGCGAATTGGAAGGAGATACGGTAGAAGATATTCTTTCCTATGTGGAATATGATACCAAAGCTCTGTTCAATCGATTTCGTGAAACTGCTGAAGAAGCGGTTCGACAAGGACGCATCACCCCTATCCAGAGGCGTGAAACTCTCCGGGCCTACAAAAATGGGCTTCAGGGTTACACTTACTTCGAACGATAAGCATACTCTTTCAAGAGATATATGAGGATACGACAATGTCCAAAGTTCTGATCATCGGCGCTGGTGGCGTCAGCAGCGTGACGGTACACAAATGTGCCATGGCCCCTGAGATTTTTTCCGATATCCACCTCGCAAGCCGAACCAAATCCAAATGCGATGCCATTGCTGCGTCTGTTAAGGAACGGACCGGTATGGATATATCGACCTCGCAGCTGGATGCAGACAATGTCAATGAGACAGTCAAACTCATTCGAAAAGTCAAACCTGACCTTCTCGTCAACCTGGCCTTACCATATCAAGATCTTCCACTCATGGATGCCTGTCTTGAAGCTGGCGTTAATTACCTTGATACTGCCAACTACGAACCACCGGACGAAGCCAAGTTCGAATACAAATGGCAATGGGCCTATCAGGAGCGCTTCAAGGAAGCCGGCCTCATGGCCCTGCTTGGTTCCGGATTTGACCCAGGTGTCACCAATGTTTTTGCTGCCCATGCCATGAAGCATCATTTTGATGAAATCCATGAGTTGGATATCATCGACTGCAATGCCGGAGATCACGGCCAGGCCTTTGCCACCAACTTCAACCCGGAAATCAACATCCGGGAAATCACGCAACGCGGCCGGTATTGGGAACGCGGTGAATGGGTAGAGACAGATCCCCTCGCTTGGTCCATGGATTATGAATTCCCAGAGGGGATCGGCAAAAAGAAATGCTATCTAATGTACCATGAGGAATTGGAATCCTTGGCACTGCATATTAAAGGTCTTAAACGAGCCCGCTTCTGGATGACCTTTGGGGATCAATATCTGACCCATCTGCGTGTGCTGGAAGGAATTGGCATGACGTCTATCGAACCGATCAATTACAATGGGCAACAAATCCAGCCACTTCAATTTCTCAAGGCTATCCTGCCTGAACCAGGTTCCCTTGGCCCCTTGACCAAGGGCAGGACATGCATAGGCAATGTCATGAAAGGTCTTAAAGATGGCAGGGAAAAGAAGATGTATGTTTACAATATATGCAGTCACGAAGCAGCATATGCAGAAGTCGGTTCTCAGGCCATCTCATATACAACGGGTGTTCCGGCCATGATAGGTGCCATGATGATGCTCACTGGCAAGTGGACCGGCAACGGCGTTTTTCATATGGAACAATTCGACCCTGATCCATTCATGACTGCTCTGAATCAATACGGGTTACCGTGGCAGGAAGTGGAGCTGTAGTGAACGGACACCTGGAATACCGTTTTGCCCCCACCGAGGTCGAAACGCCAAGCTATGTTATCGACGAAGGATTGCTCAGAGATAATCTAGCAATCCTTTCCTCGGTCAAGGAAAGGGCTGGGTGTAAAATTTTGCTCGCCCTCAAGTGCTTTGCGATGCACGACATATTCTCAATATTGGCGAAAACGCTCGATGGAGTCTGCGCCAGTTCTCCACATGAAGCAAGGCTGGGACATGAAGAATTTGGCAAAGAAGTTCATACCTTCGCTGCCGGATATTCTGAAGCTGACATCCATGCTCTATGCTCTATCAGTGATCACATTGTCTTTAATTCATTTGCTCAACTCGACCGATTCCGCCCTCTGGTCAAAAAAATCACAGCTGACAACGGTCGAAAAATAGAACTGGCCCTGCGCATCAACCCAGAACATTCAGAAGGAACCACACCTCTTTATGATCCCTGCGCTCCCGGCTCTCGATTAGGCATTCGCCGGGATCAATTCAACTCACAAAATCTGGACGGAATCGCCGGTCTTCATTGGCACAATCTCTGCGAGCAGGATGCGGATTGCCTAGAGCGCACAATAACCGCCGTAGAAAAACAGTTTGCGGGCATTCTCCCGCTTATGCGCTACGTCAATTTCGGTGGTGGGCATCATATTACCCGCCCTGGCTATAACGTTGAACTCCTGATTGAACTCATATCCCGCTTCAAAAAAAAATGGGATGTTGAAGTCTATCTGGAACCAGGCGAAGCCGTCGCACTGAATACGGGATATCTTGTCACGACAGTCCTTGATATTATCGAAGCAGATATGCCTGTGGTCATTATGGATTCCGCTGTCCCCTGTCATATGCCCGATGTGATTGAAATGCCATACAGACCGCATATCGTGTACTCTGCACCCCCCAATGCCAAAGCCTGGACCTGTCGAATAGGCGGACCATCCTGTCTTGCCGGAGATATTGCCGGAGAGTATTCTTTTGATACTCCCTTGAGTATCGGAGAAAAAATCATATTCACCGACATGGCTATTTATACGATGGTTAAAACCAATACATTCAACGGCATCCCATTACCGTCTATATACCGGTTTGCTCCCGAAAAAAATCTTCTCACCCTTGTCCGTCAATTCGGCTATGCCGAATTCCGTGACAGACTTTCCTAGGAGATGACTCATGGCATCACATTTTCTCGCTGGTGAAATTCAAAATGCAAAGCCAGAAAACGCCACTTTCCATGTGATCCCAGTTCCCCTTGAAGCATCGGTTTCCTATGGCGCAGGGACTGCGGCAGGCCCCGAAGGAATTCTGACTGCTTCAAGACAACTGGAATTATGGGACGGCACAAGCGTCCCTGCCAACTTTGGCATTCACACAGCTGATCCGGTGGACTGTTCCGGGAAGATAGCAAAAACACTGGACCGCATTGAAGATGCCGTGGCATATGCTCTGGAATGCGAAGCCATGCCACTTGTCCTTGGCGGAGAGCACACCGTGACCTTGGGGGCATTACGCGGTATGAAACAGGCTCGACGCAAGTTTGGAGTAGTCCAATTTGATGCACATGCAGACCTTCGAGATACTTACGAAGGTTCACCCTACAGCCACGCTTGTGTCATGCGACGGGCTACGGAAGACCTGAACATTCCCGTTTTCCAAATTGGAGTACGCGCCCTGTGTGAAGAAGAAGCGGTGTACCGCCAAAAAAACGAAATACCACATCTTGATGCTCGCCAACTTCATCTCAAAGGTATCCCGACGCACATCCTTCCCTCGGACTTTCCGGACAGGATATATATATCCTTTGATGTAGACGGACTGGATCCCTCAGTGATTCGTTCCACAGGCACACCGGTTCCCGGTGGCCTGAATTGGCACAATACTTTGACACTTTTGGAGCGTATTCTGGAGAACAGAACACTTATTGGTGCCGATGTTGTCGAACTCGCTCCACAATCTGGTGATCATGCTTCAGACTTTGCAGCAGCACAACTCGTTTATACCCTGCTGGGATTATACGAAACACCCTAAGTCTATTCCTATCTCTTCAACTGGAGAGTCTACAACTCTCCAGTTGAAGAGATAGGTCCCCCCCCCCTGCTCTTCTCCTTCCCATTCAAGACATCATACTTACCTTGTGGTAAAGCATACTCTCTTCTTATCCCTAATCTCTGGGAAATCTCCATTTTTTCGTGATAATTCTCAGTAGAATGCGCCAGAAATGCGATATTCCACGAAAGAGTATTGATCAAGACAGATTCTATGCAGTAAGGGTATATGCAAGAGCCAAATGAATTAGCATTCCTCTGTATACAAAAAAACTATAAGTACGGACCATGATTGAAAACCGCCAGGCTGTTTCGCCTTTTTCTCCTTTAAGAACAAAACTCCTCTTGCTACTTACAGGTCTTGTCGTGGCAACTCTTGCAGGAGCGTCTCTAACATTGTGGTATGTCAGAGCGACACAAGAAATGTTCCAGGAAATGGCGACCCATGATATCCAAGCCCTTTTTTCCGCCCAGAGTCTGCAAAAAGAATTAATGTCCCAACAGGGACTGACCACGTATTATTCGCTGGACCATGATGAAACATGGCTCCAGCGTCTCAATGGACACCACAAGCAATTCGAGATTTTTCTCAAACAGGCACGACTGTCCAATTATCTTGAAAAAGGAAGGGAAATTCTCAATAACATTGATTCTGGCTATCTCCGATATGTCTACTCCAGAAACGATGTTATTAATCTCTATCGCAAAGGGCGCACACAACAAGCGCTCCAAGAACACAAAAATATACGAGAAAAATACCAAACTCTCTATGATCTCTGCGAAGAATACAAAGCTCTCTATCAGCACCGAATAACTCTGGCTGCGGTCTCTTACAAGGCAAAGGCCCAACTGCTGACAGTCCTCTCATTCACGGCTATGCCAGTTTCGGCCCTGCTCGCCATATGGCTTGGATTCATCCTCGTAAAGCGTATTCTGGACCCCATTAGAAAACTCGCCAGACTGGAAGAGGCACTCCCTGACCATTTATCAGGAGAAATGGGAGCACTCTCCGACCGTATTCAAACCTTAATGGATGATGTGGAACATGCCTATGAGATGCTTCAGCACAGTCGAGACCAAGTAGTACAATCCGAAAAAATGGCAACTGTGGGAAAGTTGGCTGCCGGAGTTGCTCACTCCATTCGAAACCCATTGACTTCCGTCAAAATGCGTCTTTTTTCGCTGGAGCGTAGCCTTGATCTGGATGCCATTCAAAAAGAAGATTTTGACGTCATATCCGAAGAGATCAGACATCTTGATACCATCATACGCAACTTTATTGAATTTTCCCGCCCTCCAAAACTTCGGCCTCAACAAGTCTCGCCATCCGACCTTGTGGAAAGTACTCTGACCCTCCTTGTCCATCGTCTGGAAGCTTCCAATGTCATTGTCACTATTTGCCGCAAGAAACGACTGCCGGATGTCAGTGCGGACCCTGAACAATTCAAGGAGGCACTTATGAATCTTATCCTCAATGCGTGCGATTCCATGGTTAATGGAGGCAGAATATCTATCACTGAAGATATCGCAACCATCGTGCCCCATGGGAAAATGGCAATTCTCACTGTGACGGACAATGGTCCCGGAATTCCTCCCGCGTTCAAGGATGAGATATTCAAACCTTTTCACTCCACCAAGGAAGAAGGGACTGGTCTCGGACTTTCCATTGCCAACCGTATCATGACCGAACACGGTGGGTGGCTCCATCTCAAATCATCCGGTTCGGATGGGACAACCTTTGTCCTTGCCATCCCTCTAAAGGAATCAAGCGAATGGCTCAGATCCTGATTGTAGACGACGATTCACAACTCCGGCAAAGCTTTGAGAAACTGCTCACCCAGGAAGGTCATCACGTTCATGTGGCTTCTTCTGGTGAAGCAGGTGTCATAGCCGTCAAACAATCATCACCAGATCTCGTGATCATGGATATGCGTATGCCCGGAATGACTGGTTTGGAAGCATACCAGAAAATGCGGACCATTGATCCACGCCTGATAGTCATCATCATGACAGCATATGGAACAACGGAAATTGCCATCGAAGCAACAAAAATGGGCGCGTTTGATTACATTCTCAAGCCATTCGATATTCCGGAGATGTTGACTCTCATCAACCAAGCTCTGGAGACAGCCCGGTGCAGCAAAGAAAAAACAACCGCTCCCACTGCGGTCCTGACAAAACCTGATCAACTGCTGGGAAGTAGTCGCATCATGCAGGATGTCTATAAATCCATAGGCCGCGTGGCCGCGACCGATGCTCTTGTACTTATTCGAGGAGAGTCCGGGACTGGAAAGGAATTGGTAGCCCTGGCAATTCATAAATACAGCCAACGACATGACAAGCCATTTTGCCCCATAAACTGTGTCGCCATACCAGACACCTTGCTCGAATCAGAACTATTCGGCTATGAAAAAGGAGCCTTTACCGGAGCCAACCGGAGCAAGGCCGGGCGAATCGAACAGGCTTCCGGCGGGACTCTTTTTCTTGATGAAATTGGTGATATGCCGCTGAACATTCAAGCAAAGATTCTCCGTTTACTACAGGAAAAACAATTTGTGAGGTTGGGCGGAGGTACAGCTCTTCGCGCAAATGTACGAATCCTGGCTGCTACAAACAGAAATTTGGAACAAGCTGTGGCTGATGGGGTCTTCCGCGAAGATTTGTATTATCGATTGAACGTTGTGACAATTGGATTGCCACTCTTACGAGACCGGGAGGGAGATGTTTTTGAACTTGCCGATCATTTCCTCGCCTGCCTGAGCGCTGAAATGGAAATGACAAACCCTGGGCTAGCGCAAGAAGCAAAAGACTTCTTGGCCGCTCATGATTGGCCAGGAAATGTCCGAGAATTAGTTAATATCATTCAAAAAGCACTCATCTTCAACCGGGGTGCCCCCATTACTCGAGACGAATTAACACAGGCGGTGGGACTCTCCACGGCCCAAAGCTCCCTGGCAGACAAATCAGACGAGTCCTTCAAATCGGAAATTCGGCGAGTACTCACCCAATACGCCGGAGAAAATTGTTTCGAAATGCTCATGGACTATTCCGGTCGGCTCGTCGTGGGCGAGGCCCTAGCGATCACTGACGGTAACCGAACAAGAGCAGCACGTCTCCTTGGCATGTCCCGCCCAACCCTACTGGCTCGCATTGAAAAGTACGGTCTAAAAACACATACTATCATTTCCTGACATCTCTCCTTTTCACAGAACAAACGCAAATCAGGCGATACGAAACGTCCTGAAGCTTAAAAGCTGTCATCCTCCCTTGGACGACAGCTTTTTTTTCACTTCGTAAAAAAATCAGACAGTCCTCCCTTCGCCACAATTTCTACTGCCTTTTATTTTTTTATTTTATAAAATTATTTCAGACAGTTAACAAACAAGCAAGCACACCAAAGCTGGCATGACTATTGCCTTATGCATTGTCAGAACACGAACTCGGAGGAGTGAATGGCAAACGCAGATATCAAAATTATTATCGTGGATCGCAACCCCAGAATGCGTGATTTCCTCCGTCGCGAATTTGCCAAACGAAATTTTGCAATCGAAGGCGTTTCCTGTGTCACTGAACTATTCTTCAAACTTGAAACGGCTCCCCTGCCCCATGTGGTGATCCTTGATATCGACACATCCGAAAGCTCAGGACGAGATTTGCTACACCAAATGGAAAAGAGATTCCCACAGATACCTCTCATACTACACACCTACCTTCAAGATCTGCCGGACGATACAACTCTCTACCAAGTGACTGCCATGGTAGAAAAAAATGGCAACCCTGAGAAACTTACCAGCATGGTAACAGCTGTTTTTGCAGAACTATACCCAGAGTTGAATGCTGACAACGGCCGGGAGAAGAATAATGTCTAGTCCTCAATATTACCAAGGGCTGGCTAAGACCATGATGTTCACAATCATCCTGGTCTCATTTACGCCACTTCTCCTGATTACGCTCATTGCCGGGTATCAATACAGCTTTGCCTACAAGGAAAAAGTCATTGCCCACATGCGTGAGATCGTTCTCAAGCATGGGCAGAGCATCGATTATTTCCTGGATGAAAAAATCGCTGAAATCCAGGTTCTCACCGATATGGAAGGCCTGATTCGCTTGAGGGATGAACCAAGTCTCACTGCCCTGCATACATCGCTCGTAAGACATCATGGTACTGATTTTGTTGACCTTGGACTTATCAATAGCCAGGGCGTCCAAATAGCCTACTCCGGCCCATTCAAACTCAAGGATGCCAACTATGCCGAAGCCGAATGGTTTCGAGCAGCTAAAAGTCGTCAAGTCTATATCAGTGACGTTTTTCTTGGTTTGCGAGGAGTCCCTCATTTTATCATTGCACTCCAACTTGAATCAGGCGGGCAGGAATGGGTTTTACGAACCACCCTCGACTTTATCTCATTTAACAAACGAGTAGAAAATATCCGGGTTGGGGAAACCGGAATGGCCTTCCTTATCAACAGAAATGGAGACCTTCAGACCACACCTCGCAGAAATATGACTGCGGAAATACCATTCCTCAAAAAGATGCTCGGTCACCGAAACGACAATCTTGACCTTGTTCGGGGACGCGCAACCATGACGACCGAAATCAACCCAGCCACCGGTCATGAAACCATCTTCGTCACCAGCCCCATCAAGAATGGAGAATGGCTCATGGTCTATCAGCAGGAGGCTGCCGATGCTTTTTCCGACCTGAACCAGGCGAGGAATCTGGCAGCGGTAATCCTCCTGCTGGGTGGCATAGGTATCACCATTATGGCGCTACTCATGTCCAGACGCATGGCAAGGAAGGTAGAGATGTCGGACTTGGAGAAAGACATGATGAATGAACAGGTCATTGAAGCAGGAAAGCTCGCATCGGTGGGGGAATTAGCAGCGGGAATTGCGCATGAAATAAATAATCCCGTAGCAATCATGGTGGAAGAAGCGGGATGGATTCAAGATTTACTCGATGAAGGACTCGAAAAATCGGATAATTCTCGAGAAGTCCAACGAGCCTTAAACCAAATAAGAAATCAGGGGACACGCTGCAAAGACATCACTCATAAATTGCTCAGCTTCGCCCGTAAAATCGATCCCACAGTCAAGCAGGTAGCACTCAATGATCTCGTTCGGGAAATGGCTATTCTCTGCGAACAAAGGGCCAAGTTCGTTAATGTGATTATTGAAACAAGCTTGGGAAATGACATCCCTGATGTTGCAGCAAGCCCATCGGAATTACAGCAAGTTTTTTTGAATCTGATTAATAATGCTCTTGATGCGATGGAGCCGGGAGGAGGAGAACTCGACATCACCACTCGCTTTGAAAATGGCACGGTCGTGGTGTCGATAGCTGACACCGGATGTGGCATCCCAAAGGCAAATCTCTCTCGCATATTCGATCCTTTTTTTACGACTAAACCTGTTGGCAAAGGAACCGGTCTCGGACTCTCCATCATATACGGCATTGTCAATAAAATGGGGGGAGAGATAACTGTGAGATCAGCTCTGGATAAAGGGACAGTATTCACACTCCGCTTGCCTGTAGCCGGTGGAATCGAACAAAAATTCCCACCAGAACAGATCATAACCAGTAAAAAGCATCAGCAACAATCCGAACAAAAAGGAGATAAAAATGCCAGCAACCATTCTGCTCATTGATGATGAATCGGGATTTGTGGACACCATGGCTAAACGCTTGGCTAAACGTGGCCTGGCGGTGAGCACCGCCTATGGAGGCGAAGAAGGGGTGGCGGTCCTTGAGGACTCTGGGTTCATGGATGTGGTGATTCTGGACGTGAAGATGCCCGGTATGAACGGCATTGAAGTACTTAAGAAAATCAAATCTGCATATCCCTTGATCGAAGTGATCATGCTTACCGGACATGCGACCGTTGAAAGTGCCATTGAAGGAATGAAATTTGGGGCTTTCGACTACATGTTAAAACCATGTGAGATCGAGGAGCTTTTGTGCAAGATAGATGAAGCCTATCAAAAAAAACAGTCCCATGAAGACAAAATAAGTGAAGCAAAAGCCCGACATATAGTTCTCCGTCGTGGCGACTAGGGAGAAAACCATGAAACCTCCTTCCATCCGAGTTCTTATAGTGGACGACGAGATCGGTTTTACTGAAGTGCTGCACAAGCGTCTCGCCAAGCGAGGTTTGACGGTGACCAGTGCGACAAGTGGAAGCCAAGCGATTCGGACACTTCGATTGCACGATTTCGATGTGGCGATCCTGGATCTCAAGATGGAAGATATGGATGGAATTGAAGTCTTGCAGATCTTCAAGAAAATGGTCCCTGAAATGCCTGTGATCATGCTGACGGGACACGGCTCTGAAAAAGCGGCCAAAGAAGGCCTCAAAGCAGGAGCATACGACTATCTATTGAAACCCTGCGCGATGGAAGCGGTCCTCGAAATCATCCATCAGGCTGTCAAGAAATGAACCAAGGAGAAAAGTCATGACTGCCATCAAGATACTGCTGGTGGACGATGAAACGGATTACCTGCGCACATTGGAAAAACGCCTTCAGAAGCGGGGATTCGTAGTTTGTGCTGTGACTTCCGGTGAAGAAGCACTGAAACAATTAGCAACCTTTCCTGCTGATGTGGTGCTCCTGGATGTCAAACTGCGAGGCATGGACGGGTTAACCACTCTTCACAAGATCAAACGTACGTGGTCGCACGTCGAAGTCATAATGCTAACAGGCCATGCAAACCAGGAAGTTGCTATTCATGGTTTAGAGCTTGGAGCATTCGAGTATCTGATGAAGCCTGTGGATTTTGAGGAACTCCTTTATAAACTGGAAGATGCCTGCGTGCGAAAGACATTTCAAATAAATGAACATGGCTTGAAAAAATTTGAAAAAACCAATGGGAATACCCAATAAAATCCCTATTTATTAACGTTAAAATATGAAGGTGGAATTATGAGATTCGCTCAACAGCTCTATGTATCACTGCGGGAGGCGGCCAGGGCTCACGCTCAATGGGATATCGAAGTCTCCACGAGTATCATAAAAGACAAACGCAAGATGTGGCTCCTCGTCGTTATGACTGCCCTTGGTCTGCTCGGCTCTTTGGCTTTCGCAAGTGACCTCGACCTGCCATCCATGCTTGGAGGGAAAAGTGCCTACACCCCGGCATTCTATACCACTGGCATTTTTGTCGCATCCATCGCCATAGGCCTCTGTGCCGGGCTTATCACCGGATGTATCGGTGCCGGAGGTGGATTTATCATTACTCCCGCCCTAATGTCCGCAGGAATAAAAGGAATTCTCGCTGTAGGTACAGACCTGTTCCACATATTTGCCAAAGCGATCATGGGAACTGCTGTTCACAAGAAATTAGGTAATGTTTCAGTGTCTCTGGCATTGGCATTTCTTGTCGGTTCGGGAGTCGGAGTTCTCGGAGGTGGCGTTTTGAATCGCCTTATATATGAGGCCAACCCCGTCGCATCTGACGCTTTTATATCAGTAATCTATGTCGTCCTTCTCGGTTTTTTAGGAACATATGCCATGGTCGACTTTCTCCGCCTCAGGAAAGCAGGAAACAAAATCGACGCACATGGTGGAGGACAACACAATTCCGGGGGGCTTCCAGCGGCTCTCCAACGAGCCAAGATACCGCCCATGATTACCTTTGATAAAGATCTTATGCCTGGCGGCAAAAAGATATCCGGTTGGTTTGTCGCGGCCTGCGGGCTTATTGTCGGGTTTATGGCAGCTATAATGGGGGTCGGCGGCGGATTCTTGACTTTCCCGATGTTTGTCTATGTCTTGGGTGTCAGTTCGTTTACCACAGTTGGGACCGATATTCTCCAAATCATATTTACGGCAGGATTCGCAGCCATAAGCCAGTATGCCATCTATGGTTTCATCTTCTATACACTCGCCATGGGTATGTTACTTGGATCACTCGTAGGAATCCAAATCGGTGCCTTTGTCACCAAACTCGTCCCCGGTATCTACATCCGAGGGTTCTATGCCATGGCTATTCTCGCAGGGTTCATAAACAGACTCTTCGCCATGCCCGGAAAACTTGCGGAGATGAAATATATTGCTCTGAATGCACAAACCGCTCTATTTCTGACGAATATCGGGAATTGGCTTTTTTTTATTGTCATTGGGGTGTTTGCTGTATGGGTTATTCTAACATTCTTCACAAAAATCAACATTTTGAGAGAGGGATAAATCATGATAGTCAGACACAAAAAACTCTTTTTGCTAGGGCTGATACTTTCGGTGGCATTCCTGATAGTTCTTTCTTACATGTTCACTCCGAATTTTAATGGAACCAATGCGTTCCATGCTTCTGATAATCTGTTTAATTCCATATCCAAGGGATCAACCTATTACATCCCACAGGTAGCGGAAGACGCGAAACTCTTTGACGGAAAACAATTTCAGACCACCATATTTGAAGATGAGACACGTTTAATCCCCTATGCCAAAACTATTTTGATGAAAAATGGACTCAAGATTACTGACACAGCCAAGGGTATCCTCGTTTCAGGTGATCTGGGATCATTAATGGCACGAGTCCTTGAGGATGCCGATGCAATGTTCAAAAATGCGGGTCCAACTCTCTCGAACAAGTACGCCATGGATGAAAAACAAGCCATGTATGTGTGGTGGAAAACCATGAAAGAAATCAAGAGTGCTCTTGATCAGCAAAAGTCCTTTCGAGCTGCTGTTTTTATTGATAAAAACATCATAAAAAGAGCCATAGAAGTCGGATATAACTACTATGGAATTGAAGGCCAGGATGCAGCGCACAGGTGGGGAATTTTACTCTTCTCACTGCTCTTCTATGTTGTATACACTCTGTGGTGGGGGTATGGTATTTTTTTCATGTGTGAGGGACTGGGGCTTGAAATGAAGGCGGGCAAAAAACAGGAAATGTAGCGGCTGGGAAATATCTAAAAATAAAAATGCGGGTTGTGAACACATGGGAATACAGGATTGGTTCTCCTTCAAAAAAAACAAAGGGAAGAAAACCCAGGAAGAACTGGCTGAGATTCGCCGCACGTTCGCAACCCGCATTAACCATTTCAAACGTCTTATTCAAGCCAATACGCGTGCACACGAACAGATGGCGGAACTCGAGGAAGCGCTTCGCGGTTTTCAACCATACGGCATGCAGTATGTCCGGGCTTTATGCACACGTCTCTCTGCATCAATATTTCAAATGATCCAGCATCTGGATAGCCTTAATCCTAAAACATATGAAAAACTCTTCGATATTTTCGATACTCTTCAAAGCACCATACACATGCACATCTCACCAGTATCGCATGCAGAGGAGAATGATTTAATTCTCGAGATTCATTCGATAGGCCGTGATCACGCAGACATGTGCGGCCCCAAAATGGCAATGCTTGGGGAGGCAGCAAATAATCTGAATATGAAAGTGCCGACCGGTTTCGTTGTCACTGCTGCCGCCTACCGTCTCTTCATGAAATCAGGAGGGCTGAACGAGGAGATTGACCGCCAAATCCAAGGGACGAACTTTGAAGACATGGAATCCATGATTCGCCTCTCATCCCGAATCATGCAATTGATTATTGAGACATCCATCCCTGAAAGTTTGTCACAATCCATCCTTGATTCCTACGACGACTTATGTGAACGCCATGGTAAAGCGATCAAGATTGCCGTTCGCTCCAGCGCCCTTGGCGAAGATCTGGAAGGAGCCGCCTTTGCAGGACAATATCGCTCAATCCTCAATGTGGATCGAGAATCTCTCCTCCCAGCATATAAAGAGGTTCTCGCATCCAAATATTCACAACAAGCAATGGCTTATCGTTTTAACCGAGGCATACGAGATGACGATGTCGCTCTTTGTGTGGGATGCATGGTCATGGTGGAAGCCCATGCAAGCGGAGTCGCATACTCACGCAATCCAATAAATATTCGTGATAAGACTCTTTCCCTCTATTCAATCTGGGGTCTGCCAAGAGCTGTTGTTAATGGCTCTATGGATACAGATGAATTTCTTGTAGCACGTCTCCCCGCTCCCCGCATACTCAAACGACACATTGCTGACAAAAAAGAAATTTATGTCTGCGATAAGGAAGAAGGCCTCTGCCGGATCTCGCTAACTGAGAAAAATCGAACTCAACCATCCCTCACAGACGAACAGATTCTTTTGATTGCAAAGGCAACCATGCGTATAGAAGAGTACTTTGGCTTGCCGCAGGATGTTGAATGGGCAATAACCGAATCTGGCCAGCTTTCCTTACTGCAATGTCGTCCGCTCCTTTTGGCGGAGCACAAACGTGGACTCCTTCCACCAGATTCCACACTGCCACCTCCCATTCTCTCAGGCGGGCGCACAGCCAGCCCAGGCATAGGGACAGGCCCTGTCTATATGGTCGCCAAAGATGTGGATACATTACTCTTCCCGGACGGTGGAGTCCTGGTACTCAATCAGGCTCTTCCCAATCGAGCGGCACTCCTTGGACGATGCAGTGCTGTCATATCAGAACAAGGCGGGGCCGCAGGACATCTAGCAAATGTTGCTCGTGAGTTTGGCATTCCTGCATTATTTGGGCTCAAGAATGCACAAAAAAAGCTCTTTCATGGTCAGATCGTGACGGTTGATGCTGAAGGATGTGCCGTTTATAATGGAAGAGTCGAAGCATTCCTTGAAAAAAAACCGAGAGAACGGATAATGCGTGGAAGCCCTGTCCAAAAAAGTCTCAGAAAAGCTGCCAAGTATATTGTTCGTCTTCATCTCATTGATCCTGATGCCTTCAGTTTCAAGCCAGGGAATTGTAAAACACTTCATGATATAATGCGATTTTGCCATGAAATGGCTGTGCGTGAAATGTTCGAATTTGGCATGAATAAAGACTACATCGAAGGGGCTTCCAGACAACTTATCTGTAATGTTCCCAAACAATTCTGGGTTCTCAACCTTGACAGCGGCATTGCACCTGAAGGGAAACATCGTGCCGACCGCTGTGTTTTGCTTGAACACATTCGCTCTATCCCCATGTGTGCGCTATGGGCGGGTATGGATGCCATCCCATGGGAGGGCCCTCCCCCTGTTCACACACAGGGCCTGATGTCTGTCATGTTTGAAGCAACGGTCAATACTGACCTGAATCCAACTGCACCATCACGGTTTTCTCAAAAAAATTATTTCATGATTTCTGAAAACTATTGCATTCTACAGTCCCGTTTCGGTTTCCATTTTTGTGGCGTTGAAGCCCTGGTGAGTGACCGAAACACCGAAAACTACGCAAGTCTCCAATTTAAAGGAGGGGCAGCAAACCTTGAACGCCGAATCCTGCGCGCCCGTTTTATTGGTGATATCCTGGCGGAGTTCGATTTTCGTGTCCGAATCAAAGAAGATACCCTCTTTGCGCGATTGGAGGGACTTGGGCGTCCCCAAATGGAGCATCGCCTGAAAATTCTCGGTTACCTGATTACCCACACCCGCCAACTCGACATGATAATGACCAATACTGATGAGGTAACACGACAAAGAGATAAGTTTTTCCGGGACTTTACCCTGTTTGACCTCAAAGAATAAAATGATAAGGATTTTTCATGATTAAAAGAAAAGCAAAAATTCTTTGAAAATCACTCCATGTTTTTTCTGCACTGATCTTTCGTTTGCTTCTTTATTTCAAAAAAATTATACACTGATCCATGAAAGAAACTCGTTATGATTTTGGCAATAACTGGTATGATTTTCTCAACACACTTGATCAACGGAAAATTGACATTGCAACGGAAGAATAAAAGCTCCTGACAGGTGATCTCACAGGGAAAACATTTGTTGACATAGGTTCAGGGTCAGGTTTGCACAGTCTTGCGGCGTTCAACTTGGGAGCTTCAGAGGTCTGTGCCTTTGATTATGACACCATGAGTGTCCAGTCCACAACCACACTCCTATCAAAACACGTTCCTCAAAAAAAATGGAAATCCTCGCAGGCCGATATATTGGCGAAACCAAAATCCCAAAAAAAATTTGATGTGGTTTATTCATATGGAGTACTCCATCACACAGGAGACATGTGGAAAGCCATCGAAAATGCGTGTGCCTATTGCAAAAATGGTGGTCTTTTTTCCGTGGCCCTCTATGTCAAAACTCCCTTTTGTCAATTCTGGGAAAAAGAAAAAAAATATATAGTAAATATAAATTGATAAGACCTCTGCTGGATGGCCTTATGATCACTCTAGTTGCTTTACGCAGGCTTTTGGCTGGCAATAACCCATATAAATATATTTCGGAATATGAGTCTAAAAGAGGAATGAATTTTTTCACGGATATCCGTGACTGGCTCGGTGGGTACCCCTATCAAAGTGTCTCAGACCAGGAATTGCAACTATTTATGGGAAATCAAGGGTTCTCACTTGTATCAAAGAAGAATACTGAGCCCTGTAGAGGCTTACTTGGCACAGCATGTGGGGAATGGGTATTCAGGAAGAATTAGACAACTTTCTTCATGACAAAAGGAATCCCCCTGCCAGAGTATGAACAGGGGGATTCTCTATTAATTCAACGAACTGTATTCATTGCATCAAATCAGCAAGTAACAACACATACCGGCTCGAGGCGTTTCTCATATCGACACTTAGCTATCGTCTGAATTGACGGTTGTCGCTTCAAGCTGCTTCAAGTATTTATCTCGACATTCATACGAACAAAAGACATGTACCTTGTCTCCCTCTTTCACCCGTATGTTACCATCTTTTTCAACATATGTACCGCAGATGGGATCTTTGATCATCTCTCCGGAAGCAGCCTTTTTCTTGACGACTTTGGCTTTGTCCATTTCTCGCTTCGCTTTATCACCCATAAAGAGCTTATAAACGAGAAACAAGGCAACACCGATGACTAAGAATTTCAACATGAAAACGCTCCGAATCTTTTATGAATCCTGCCAGATCCTGTTACCTTCGATGCGATACTCTATGTTGGCGAGTGCTTCGTCAACGGTTGTACCATCCGGGAAAACAAAGTCCGGTTCTATTTCTTTCAAGGGGATAAGGACAAACGCCCTTTTCAACGCGCGTGGATGCGGGAGTGTCAAAAAGTCACTTTGCATCACAGTGTCGCCCCAAGCTATAATGTCCATATCCAACGGTCTGGGGCCGCCTGGTTCCTGACGCTCTCTGCCCATCTGCGCCTCAATAGCGGTGCATGTGGACAAGAAACCTGATGGTGCCCATATCTCAGCGTCAATTTCGAGTTTAACGACCTGATTGGCAAACCAAGGTTGATCCTTGATCTCACCTTGAGGCTCTGTCAGATAGGTACTCGAAAATGATTTAAGTGCTATTTCATCCCCATACGTCTCAAGCAACGTCAGTGCATCGTTCAGATTTTCCTCTGTATCACCCTGATTCGACCCAAGACTGACGTAACAATTTACAGTTTCGATATTCTGGATACTGCCTCCTCAAGTAGGTCGTTGTTCACTGTCAAAGATATACGGAAATATCCTTCACCGGGAGCACCAAACCCTTGTCCAGGTGTCAAGACAACACCAGTCTGTTTCAAAACATTGGTAACGAATTCCGAGGAAGTATAGCCCTCTGGGGTATGGCACCACATATAAAACGCGGCATCAGGAACACGATGCTTGATCCCTATCTTGGTCAGAGCGGCACTCACGACATCTCGACGTTCCTTATAGATAGCACGGAATTGTTCAGCATACGGTTCGCCCTGCTTCAAAGCCGCAATACCCGCTTCCTGAACAGCTTGAAAAATACCGGAATCAACATTTTCCTTAATCTTTCCAAGCCCGGCAATAAGATCACTATTTCCAACAGCCATACCGACCCGCCACCCGGTCATATTATAGGTTTTGGATAAGGAATGAAACTCAATGCAAACATCCTTGGCCCCTTCGCATTCAAAAATGGAAAGAGGTTTGTTCTCAGAATCATAATAAATTTCAGTATAGGCGGCATCAGACACCACTATCACATTGAATTCTCGTGCTTTTTCGATAAGACGCTCATAGAATTCCTTGGTGGCGGTTGCTGCTGTCGGGTTGTTCGGATAACAGACAAAAATCATCTTGGCTTTTGCCCACATATCATCAGAAACAGCATCAAGATCTATCAGAAAGTCATTCTCTTCAAGCAGGGGCAGATATTCAGCCTGTCCACCAGCAAAACTCGTGGCTATTCCGTAAACAGGATAATTGGGAGTGGCAATCAGGGCGATATCACCCGGGTTTATATATGCCAGAGGGAAATGAGCAATTCCTTCTTTGGAACCGATGAGGCTGACGACCTCTTTTTCTGCATCAAGGTCGACATTAAAACGTTCCTTGTACCAATCGGCAACGGCTTGACGAAAACCAAGCATACCAACATAGGATGGATACTGATGGTTGACGGGTTTCTTTGCTGCCTCATGCAAGGCTTCAATAATAAAATTCGGGGTTGGAAGATCCGGGTCGCCGATGCCAAGGCTGATGATATCCATTCCCTGAGCTGCGACCTCTGCTTTGGCCTTGTCGATTGCGGCAAAAAGGTACGGAGGAAGCGTCGAAAGACGATCGGCAAGTTTGAAATCTGACATGAATTAGACTCTCCTTCACAAGTTCTATGGAGAAACTGTCATAATTGGGCACTGTGCGGCTGTCAATGCGAACCGTTGCTCTTTCCTCAACCTCTTGATAGCAATCAAGGACTCTCTTGACGAACACGATGATGACAATCCATAAAAACGGAGCACACGATTCAACCATGACTAAGGGCACCGATGTTCTCGAATCCCCCTCAGTTTCCCGCTCGCATCCATGGATAGATGCCTATCTGGAATATACACTCATTGAAAAAGGCCTCTCGGAAAACAGCCTGAGCAGTTATGCACAGGATCTGGCCTCACTTCTGACTTTCTTAGAAGAAAAATCATTTCGATTGGAAGATTTGTCGGACAACGCGCTCTTCCTCTACCTTACCTATCTTCGTTCAAAAGGTTTAAAAAGCAGGTCACTGGCACGCCACCTCTCAACTCTTCGCGGTTTTTTCAGCTTTGCCATGCAGGAAAACTGGTACAAGGATGATCCTGCTCATCTGTTGTCAAATCCAAAACTCCCAAAACGGTTGCCTGAATTCCTTACTCGTGAAGAAATATCACGTATGCTTGCTCAACCTGATACCAAAACAAAACTTGGTATGCGCGACAAAGCCATGTTGGAACTACTCTACGCGGCCGGGCTCAGAGTTTCAGAGCTGATTCAAATAAAGGCACTTGATTATGACCCACAAGTAGGCATACTGCGAATCTTTGGCAAAGGGGCCAAGGAACGGCTGGTCCCTATCCATTTTATGGCTCAGGAAGTCCTTTCCTGCTATATGGAAGTGACTCGGCCCCTTTTCAAACCAACAGCCGATTTCATATTTCTCAACAGATCCGGCAAGGGACTCACACGGCAAGGAGTGTGGAAATTGATAAAAAGATATGCGGCTCAAGCGAGCATAAAAAGAAGTATATCACCGCACACCTTCCGTCACTCTTTCGCCACGCACCTACTTGACGGAGGAGCCGATCTGAGAACTGTACAACTTCTTCTCGGTCATGCGGATATTGCCGCAACAGAAATATACACTCACATTCTTGCTGGAAAGCTCAAATCAATTCATCAAAAATTTCACCCGAGATCTGATCTATAATTTATGAACAAAGAACAAAAAGCATCTAAAATTCGAACAAAGACAGTTATTACATCACACGCCAATGCAGATTTTGATGCTTTGGCCAGTATGGTTGCCGCCAGTAAAATTTATCCTGATTCCACATTAATATTCCCTGGTAGCCAGGAAAAAAATCTTCGCAACTTCTTCATACAATCCACGACATACCTCTTCAATTTCAAGGCGTTCAAAGATATTGATCCGAGCTCTGTTGAACTCCTGGTCGTCTGTGACACAAGGCAAAAAGCCCGTATTCCTCATGTTCGCCCTCTTTTGGATAATCCAAATCTCAGAGTCCACCTCTACGATCATCATCCTGATACAGACGATGACCTTGTTGCTGAGAAAAGTATTGTCAGGGAATGGGGGTCCACAACGACAATCATAACCTCTCTGATAATGGAACAACACGGGACACTGACCAGTGAAGAAGCCACGTTGCTTGGGCTTGGTATATACGAAGACACGGGATCATTTGGCTTTAACACCACAACGCCCCATGACTTCAATGCTGCCGGGTGGTTAAAAAGCCAGGGAATGGATATTGAAGTCATCAAAGACCTCCTTTCGCACGAACTCTCTGCCCAACAAATTACGAACTTGGGAGAACTGCTCCAAAATGCAAACAATTATGACATCCATGGAATAGAGATACTCATTACGGAGATTTCAACAGACAAGTTCGTCCCGGACTTCGCGCTTCTGGTACACAAACTTATGGATATGGAAGATATCAAAGTGGTCTTTGCCCTTGGCAGGATGGGCGACCGTATTCATGTTATTGCACGATCTAAAAACCCGGATGTCAATGTCGGAAAGATTTGTTCGACAATGGGTGGCGGAGGTCACGAAGTCGCGGCTTCAGCCACGGTCAAAGACAAGACACTGGCGGAAGTGCGCGATGACCTCTTCGCTCTCCTCTATTCGCAAATTAATCCGCAAATCATCGTAAAAGGACTCATGTCCGGCCCTCCTGTGACCATTGAAGGCAACAAGACTGTCGATGATTCTGTCGAACTTATGACCCGCTATGGCCTCAAAGACCTCCCCGTCGTCGAAAAGGAGACCATGCATTGCATCGGAATTATGGGACATGCCATTGCTGACAAGGCTGCTTCACACGGCTTGGGCGGAATGCCTTTAAGCGAATATATGAGCCAAAAATTCGATACAGTGACGGCAGGAACAGACCTCTATACAGTCATGGAAATAATTCTTGGCAACCGTCAGCGAATGCTCCCGGTTTTAGAAGATAACAATATCATCGGTGTCATTACCAGAACCGACCTCATGAACATGCTTATAGAGGAACCGGCGCGCATCCCTGACTCGCTCATGCCCGACCGCCGCCGAGAGAAAAACATAGCATCAACTGTCACTAATCGACTTCCGCAAAAAATGCTCGATTTATTGAATGTCGCGGGAGAACTCGGCAATAAACTCGGGTGGGAAATTTATGCAGTGGGTGGATTTGTAAGAGATATCCTGCTCGGTCGTCCCAACCTCGACCTTGATCTGGTGGTGGAAGGAGATGGAATTTTCTTTGCAAAGGAATTGGTTAAAAAACTTGGTGGACGAGTCAAGGCGCACAACAAGTTCAAAACCGCCGTTGTCATCCTGGAAAACGGTCAGCGAGTTGATGTGGCTACGGCAAGACTGGAGTACTATGAGTATCCAGCTGCACTGCCTACAGTTGAGTTATCATCAATCAAAATGGACTTGTACCGACGTGATTTTACCGTCAATGCCCTCGCTCTCAGACTCAATCCCGATCGTTTTGGACAACTGGTCGATTTTTTTGGTGCAGAGCGCGATATTCGAAATAAAACGATACGGGTCCTCCACTCACTAAGCTTTGTTGAAGATCCGACCCGCATCCTCAGAGCGATCCGCTTCGAACGTCGATTTGACTTCCAGATTGGCGGCCAGACAATGCGACTTGTAAAGAATGCGCTCAACCTCAAACTTTTCAGCAAGCTTTCCGGCACACGCGTCATGCATGAATTACAATTGATTGTCAGTGAAGAAGACCCGCTGGCTTGCCTCAACCGGATGCAAGAACTCGGAATCATGGAGGCTATTCACCCTCTTCTCAAACTCCACAAAGAAAGAATCCAAGTCCTGATTGAGCTAGCCAAAGTGCATAACTGGTACAAACTTCTTTACCTTGAACAGTCGGTCGAGCCATGGAAACTCTACTTCCTTGGTATGACCATGGGTATAAAAAACACCCAAATCAAACAGGTTACTGACCGATTTCATTTTACCCAACGCGAAGAACGTGAATTCCTGCAACTCAGAGAAATGATCCATGAAGCCTTGATACAGCTTATGAGTTGGCGTGAAGGAAAATCCAAGCTCAGCCGTCTCTACTCAATTCTGCATCCCTTGCCTGTAGAGGGCGTCCTTTTCCTTATGGGAAAGAGCCGCAAGGAACATATACGCCGGAACATATCTCAATATCTTGCAAGACTCAGAGATATGGAAATAGAAATTACCGGCAATGATCTGCATGAATTGGGAATTGAACCGGGACCAATTTACTCGACGATACTGGAGAAAATCATGGCCGCAAAGATAGATGGCCAGGTTGAAACAAAAAAGGATGAACTTGATATGGCACAAGAATGCTATGCGCGAGAATCAGCCAAAGAAGATAAAGCCGATGAGAGTTGATGGTTTGACACTTGCCCTGAGACGACAAGCAGTGTAGAAATTTCAATCTCTTGGTGGATATACTGCTGTTGCTTTGGTTTAGTGGTGATACGATAGTATCTCTCGGATATCCTTGCTCAAGGGCGATCGAGAAATTGATCTGATATGCCGTTAACACGGTATGGCTATTGACCCGAGACTCATATTTTAATCATTTTTCTACACGGTGATTTTATGGAAGTGTTGTGGGCACCATGGCGCCTCAATTATATACTTGGACCAAAACCTGAAGAGTGCGTATTCTGTATTCCTCGGGAGACTGACGAAGATGAAGAGAGATACATTCTCGCTCGAGGTGAACACTGCTTTGTCATTATGAACAAGTTCCCTTATAATAATGGTCATCTGATGGTCACGCCTTATCGTCATACGAGCACACTCACTGAGTTGACTCTGGAAGAATCCAACGACTGCATGCTCTGGATTCGACACGCTACATCTATTTTGGAAAAGGCCTTTCATCCTCAAGGGGTAAACATGGGGTTAAACCTTGGAGAGGCCGCAGGGGCCGGCATTGCTCAACATCTGCATTTTCAGATTGTTCCTCGCTGGAATGGTGATGCCTCTTTTATGGCGGTTTTTGGAGAGACAACCGTCATACCCGAACATTTGTCTTCAACTTACAGCAGGCTCAAACCGCTGTTTGATGAAATCACATTTTAAGGAGTTTGTTTCATGCGTTTTCTCAAAGTTTTCTTCCTGCTGGCACTGTTTGTGTTTTCCATTCTTTTCTTTTCACAAAACAATGACATCCTGCTTCAGGCGTTAGTCCTGAAACTTGAAATCCCTTATGCAATGACTCTGCACTCCATCCCCCTTCCATTTGGAGTATTGATTCTTGCTGCATTTGTTGCAGGTTCTCTGTTAACGATGATTTATTTTGCAGTAGACAAAATTCGTTCCAGTGCAAAATTCAAAGAATGCAAAACTCGAATGGCCAGCCTTGAGCAGGAATTGAATTCCCTGCGGACCATGCCTATCACAGACGACCAACCGTATGGCACTCCCGACGATTCTGGGGAGAAAAAAGAGATATAGGGTCCCTGTATGATCTGGAAGTTTTTCAGTAGGAATAAATCAACTGGCACAGATGTGAACTCAAAAATTGCCCAAAGTATTGGCGGAGGTGAAACCCTCCCTGTCCAAGATACACGGGCAGCCATTGAAGAACTCAGTCAGGTCGTGAAAAACGACCCTGAAGCTGTGGAGATTTACCTCGCTCTCGGGAGCCTCTATCGCTCCCAGGGAGAGATTGAACGCGCCATCCAGATCAGAAATAGTCTCATCCTCAGGCCGGGCCTTGATCGCCAATTCAAGGCCCGCGCCCTCTTTGAGCTTGGCCGGGATTTCAGGAGAGGGGGATTTCTTGATAGAGCCGAAAAGGCTTTTGAAGAGTCGCGGAGTTGTGGTCAGGATCAAACCGCAATTCAAGTCGAGATGGCCCGTTTGGCAATAGAACGCGGAGACTTTGCGAAAGCTGCTGAATTTTATGGACAATTAGGCGAACCATTGGCACAAGCCAACAGTCTTGTGCGCCTCGCCATGGACTCTTTTGGCGAAGGAAAGGATTCGCAGGCACATCGTTCGCTACGCCATGCTATTCGGGCGTATCCTGGAGCTGTAGAAGCATGGCTTGAACAAATTACTCATGCTTATAAAAACGGGAACTCGCGGAGAATGGCCGATATCCTCCGAGAAGCGCTAGAGAAGGTCGCCCCCGAACTGCGGTTTGTCCTTTTGGAGGGGCTTCTTCAAGTCATGATTCGAGCGGAACGAGAAGTGGCAAAGTCCTCGCAAGAAGAATCTCAATGGCTGAAGACATGTTCTGACAAAGAGGTCTGTGACGTCGTTATTCCCGTTCTTGAACACCAGGAACCTGATGTCCTACTCCTTTATTATGGTGCCGCTTTCATGCTTCGAATCAAGCAATATGAAGATGCCAAGAATTGGCTGGAAAAAGCACTTGTCCTTCAATCCGATTTCTGGGTTGCCCGTTTGGAACTTTTTGAACTTTCAAAAAATGATCAGACTTTGACGCCATTCTTCAAAGACCAACTTGCCTACTTCATGGGCCACGCCCGAAATGTACGGCGTTTTTATTGTCGCCAATGCGGCTTGAAACGAGACCAGATATTTTTTAATTGCCCGCGATGCCGCAGTTGGCATTCCATCGCTTTCAGAACTGACTTCTCCCAATAAGATTATCATTTCACGTGACCAAAAGAAAACTCACTCCAATGCTCGAGCAGTACCTCCATTTCAAGGAGGAAAATCCCGGTTGCCTTCTATTTTTCCGCATGGGCGATTTTTACGAATTATTTTTTGAGGACGCGGAAACAGTTGCCAAGGCTGTCCAAATAGCTTTGACAAGTCGAAATCCCAATGATGAAAATCCCATTCCTATGTGTGGCATGCCACACCACTCTGTTGAGCCTTACCTAAGCCAACTTCTGGAGAAGGGGTATAAAATTGCAATATGCGATCAAATAGAAGACCCCAGAGAAGCCAAAGGGCTTGTCAAACGAGACGTGACCCGTGTTTTGACCCCAGGAACCGTGGTTGAGGATTCAAATCTTAAATCCAAAGAAAATAACTACCTCGGATCATTGTATTGGGATGCGTCAACGAATACCGGAGGAATTGCCTGGTTGGATTTTTCAACAGGCCAATGGTCCGGTCTTTTGAGCCGCAAAGAACCGGAACTCTGGCAATGGCTCGTCAAAATCAACCCCAGTGAGCTCCTCCTTCCTCAAGGATTCAAAATACCTCCTCAATTCACCGAATTGAGCAGTCAGGTGACTTCCGTCCCTCTCGGTGCCTATTTCGATATCTCTTCTGCGGTGACCAAGATTCAGGAGCTGCAGGGAACCGTCAACATGAAGGCACTTGATCTGGACGATAAACCGGAACTCGTCCGCGCCTGCGGTGCTTTGCTGACCTACTTGGAGCATACTCAAAAAAGCAAACTGGGACATTTGGGTGAATTTAAACCGCTCAATCTTGGTAAGCATCTCCTGTTGGATGAAATAACAGAACGAAATCTGGAAATATTTCGAAGACTGGATGGGAAAACTGGCAAAGGAACTCTTTGGAAGGTCTTGGATAAAACAAAGACCTCCATGGGTGGACGTTTGCTTGAATCCCGTCTTCGGCAGCCATGGAGAGACCGCGCTCCTATCGAAAAATCTCTCGAATGCGTGACATTTCTTTTTGAAAGAGATCACCTTCGAGCAGACCTGAGGAACGCACTTGATTCCGTCTATGACCTTGAGAGACTCTCCACTCGGGTATTTCTGGGAAGAGCAACCCCGAAAGACTTCATAGCACTGAGACAGAGCCTCCATATGCTTCCCAAGCTCCGGGATTTTCTCAGTACGGCTCTTCAAGAAGATACCGGAGAGCTTACAAAGATTCTCAAGAAATGGGACAATATGGAAGATATCGCTTCCATACTTGATGTTTCATTGGTGGATTCACCTCCTCCTAATATCACTGATGGAGGTCTCTTCAAGAAAGGGTTTGATGCCAAACTTGATGAATTGATTGAATTGACAGAACATGGGGAAGATCGTCTGAAGCGACTTCACGAGAAGGAATTAAACCAAAATGATATTCCTAAACTCAAGCTTGGATTCAATAAAATTTTTGGCTATTATTTTGAAGTTTCCAAGGCGTTCAAAGGACAAGTTCCTGAACACTTCATACGCCGTCAAACTCTGGTCAACAGCGAACGGTATATTACTCCAGAACTCAAAGAGATGGAGGACCGAATCATCTCTGCCTCGGATGACCGCAAGAGTCTGGAGTACAAGCTTTTCATTCAATTACGTGAACAACTTTCTGCTGCCCGCAGCAGATTTCTGTTTATGGCCGATGTCATTGCTTCCATTGATTTCTGGCAAGGGCTGGCTGAAACAGCCCGCGTCAATGAATGGTGCCGACCATCCCTGCATGAAGGAATGGAGATAGAAATAGAAGCTGGCCGTCACCCTGTTGTGGAAGATGCTATGGGAGCATCGAACTATATTCCAGGAGACCTCAGGATTGACCACAGTCGTCGTATCCTTTTGATTACCGGACCTAACATGGCCGGTAAATCGACAGTCCTCAGACAAGTCGCCATTCTGACTATCATGGCCCAGATTGGATCATTTGTTCCTGCAAAAAAGGCACAAATAGGTCTTGCAGATCGGGTTTTCTCCCGTGTCGGAGCGTCTGACAATCTTGCCCAAGGGCATTCCACATTCATGGTTGAAATGACGGAAACGGCACGAATACTGCGTCAGGCAACAAAACGCAGTCTGGTTATTCTCGATGAGATTGGCCGTGGGACAAGTACTTATGACGGCTTATCCTTGGCGTGGGCTGTCGTGGAAGAACTTTCGACACGGGCACGAGGTGGAATTAGAACACTTTTTGCCACTCATTACCATGAATTGACTGCACTTGAAGGCAAAATTGATGGCCTGAGAAACCTTAATATCGCTGTCAAAGAATGGAAAGGTGATATCGTCTTCCTGAGAAGGCTTGTTCCTGGCCCAGCTGACCGCAGTTACGGTATTGAAGTCGCAAAACTCGCTGGGGTTCCCAAGGGTGTCGTGGACCGTGCCCGAGAAATTCTTGCCGAATTGGAAGAAAAGTCGCATGATAGCAGAGCAAAAGGGGCTGTTGAACGCGCTTCACAAACGTTGTTACCCGGTTTTGGAGCACCCCCGATCGAAATCAGTGAAGAACTGACTGAACACCCGATAGTCACGCAGTTGACTGATCTTGATGTGGATGGGATGACACCTATTCAGGCCCTCATGCTCCTCAACCAATGGAAAGACATGATCAAGGGGTAGCCATGCGCTGGAGAATGATTGCAACCATAGTTTTCCTTTTATCAACCACACTCTTTGGGTGTGCACTCGGAAAAAAGGAATGGCCTGTTGCACAAAAAAGTGAAGACCTTTTTAAATTGACCCTGATTTCGGGAGCAAGAAGAGACAATTGCCTTCTCTTACAAGTTGCCGTCAGTGGAGCTTCACAAAGACTGTACCGCGCAAGTATCCAATACGATACAGTGGGCGGAGAACTGGGCACCTGTGAAGGATGCCCTTTCATACCACGAGATGTCGTCAACTTCACTCGTGACCAGGATGGCTTTGACATGGAAGGCGAGACGCTCTCCTTGAGCATGTGTTCCCTGGACCCCAAGATTGAATACCGTTTTCGTGTGGCCGGAAAAAGTGAACTCCCGACAAGCCCACTTGTCTACACTGACATTTTTACCACCACCCCCCAATAGAGAGAATTGTAAGGAGAGAGAACCGATGCATCATTTTGAATATCGCAATGGGAAACTATTTGCTGAGGAAGTCAATGTTTCAGAACTGGCCAAACAGTATGGCACACCTGCTTATATTTACTCAGCAGCCACTTTCAGGCGTCATTTTCAGGCGTTTGATTCAGCCTTTTCCGACTTGGACCATTTAACCTGCTTTTCAGTCAAAGCGAACTCCAACCTCTCGGTTCTCAAGATGCTTGCAGAACAGGGAGCCGGCATGGATGTGGTCTCAGGTGGTGAGTTATTCCGTGCACTCAAAGCCGGAGTAGCTGCAGACAAAATCGTCTACTCTGGAGTTGGCAAGCGAGCTGCCGAAATCAAACAGGCTCTCGAAGCTGGAATCTTAATGTTCAACGTCGAATCTATCGCTGAATTGCACAAGATCAATGATGTTGCCGAGGAAATGGGGAAAATAGCCAAAATCAGCATCCGTATTAACCCTGATGTTGATCCGCAAACCCACCCATACATTTCCACCGGAATGAAGAAGAACAAATTCGGTCTTGATATTGAGCATTCCCTCGAAGCATACAAACTGGCCGCAAAACTGAGCCACATTGAACCAATCGGTATGGATTGTCACATTGGCTCACAGTTGACCAGTATCTCCCCCTTCCTTGAAGCCCTTGAAAAACTCTTGAAGTTTTACGAAAGACTGAAAGAAATTAATATAAGCATTCAGTATTTGGATCTTGGTGGAGGGCTGGGTATTTCCTATGAAGAAGAAGAACCGCCTCACCCCTCTGAATTCGGCAAAGCCTTGGCGGAAAAACTGGCTGGTGTCCCCCTCAAGGTCATTCTGGAACCAGGCCGTGTCATAGCAGGCAATGCCGGAATCATGGTGACAGAGGTCATTTATACCAAATCAAACCCGACAAAAAACTTCCTCATTGTTGATGCTGGAATGAATGATCTGATTCGCCCCAGTCTCTATGGTTCATATCACCGCATCGGTGAAGTGGAAAAGAACGAACGAGAGACTAAGGAATATGATATTGTCGGTCCCATATGTGAATCTGGAGATTTTCTCGCACGAGAAAGAGATTTGCCCGAAGTGCATGATGGAGAACTTCTGGCTGTTTTTTCTGCAGGCGCATATGGATTCACAATGGCATCCAATTACAATAGCAGGCCGAGAGCATGTGAGTTGATTGTTGATGGGGAGACCATTCTCGTTGCCAGAAAACGTGAATCATACGAAGATTTAGTAGCAAACGAACTCTAGGATTATAGCCGAAAAAAAAAGGGGGAAAAATCCCCTTTTCGGTTTTCAAGAAATATGTCCAGATTGAATTCCTTTCATATTCCAACAAACCAATGGCCTGATTCCATTGGAGAAAAGATCATGCTTGTCGGCAATGAAGCTCGACACATGATTACTGTCCTTCGGACCGAAACTGAACAGATCGTGCGTCTTTTTGATGGCAATGGTCAGGACGGATTATTTCGTGTTATCCAAATTGCACCAAAACAGGTTATTCTGGAAGCCCTTGAATTGTCACATCATCAGACAAGTGATCTGCATGTCACTCTTGCCATCGGATGGGGAAAATCCAAACGACGAAATTATCTCTTCGAAAAGACTGTCGAACTCAGAGGGAACGGGATCGCCTTTTGGGACGCTCGTCGCAGCCAGGGGCATCCCCCAAAAAAAACGAAAGACGCATGGCGGGAGAAGTGCCTCCAAGCAGCCAAACAGTGCGGTTCCCCATTTGTTCCGACTCTTTCTACACTCCAAAATGGAATCAAAGGCCTTATTGCATATGCTGCAGACTTTGATCAATGCTATCTGGCATGGGAAGCGACCGAAGTGAACGAAAGCTTGAAACCGTCTAGCTTTATACGAGGCAAAAACCTTATCGTCATCGGTCCTGAAGGGGGCCTGGAAGACGAAGAAGCACAGAAACTCATAGAGTCTGACTTTAAGACAGTGACCTTGGGAGACTCTATTCTACGGTGGGAAACAGCGGCTCTTTATTGCTTGAGCATAGCCTCCTTGGCGAGACAGGATTCGAAATGAAATTGGAAATAGAAGGCGCACAACCCCTTGCTGACAGGATTCGTCCGGAATCACTCGAAGACTTTTTTGGACAAGGGCACATCCGCAATAGGGTGGAAGCATTTACCCAGTCTAAAAGGATGCCCAGCTTACTTTTGTTCGGCCCTCCCGGTTGCGGAAAATCAACCCTGGCCATGCTGTTGGCCAAACTCACCGGCAAAAAAAGCCTTCGGGTCAGTGCGCCGGAAGCTGGACTGACCGCATTGAGAAAAAAACTCCCTGGGTATGACATCCTCATTCTTGATGAACTGCACCGTTTTTCCAAGGCGCAACAGGACTTCTTTCTTCCCATCCTTGAGTCTGGAAAAATAACTCTTCTGGCAACGACAACAGAGAACCCCTCTTTCAGTGTCACCAGACAATTGCTTTCACGACTTCATGTTTTACGTCTTCGCACGCTGAATCGGGAAGAACTTACACAAGTTGCCAAACGAGGGACTGCAGAACTCGATATTGAACTGGAAGAAGAAAGCTATAAACTGCTCACAGCCATGGCAGGGGGTGATGCACGAACTCTCCTGAATCTCATTGAATATACTGCGGAATTGCCCGAGGAAAAGCGGCGGGTGGATATTCTGAGAGACTCCTTACCTGAAAAGGTTGTTCGGGGAGACAGAGATGGAGATTCTCATTATGAACTGGCCTCGGCGTTGATAAAATCAATTCGTGGCAGTGACCCTGATGCGGCTCTCTATTATTTGGCTTGCCTGCTGGAAAGTGGTGAAGATCCACGCTTTGTTACCCGGAGGCTGATTATATCTGCATCAGAAGATATTGGTCTTGGAGACCCACAAGCACTCTCTCAGGCAATGGCATGCCATCAAGCTGTGGAAACTGTCGGAATGCCAGAAGGTTTTATCCCAATGGCCCAAACGACTGTCTATCTCGCCTTAGCCCCAAAAAGCAATTCCACCTACGCAGCGTACCGTTCTGCCCAAAAGGAAGTGAGGGAGAATGGTCCAAAGCCGGTTCCCTTGCATCTCAGAAACGCAACGTCATCATTACAGCGGGAATGGGGATATGGTCGGGGATACTTGTATCCGCATAATTTCCCCAAGTCCTGGGCTGATCAGGACTATCTTCCTAATGAATTGCTTGGAAGAAAATTTTACCACCCCAAAGACCAAGGTGACGAATCCCGTTTAGTTTCCTGGCTCAGACATTTCAAGAGAAACCTATAGCTCATTTTCGCCAAACCCCAAAGGCGTGCCCCTCGTCTGTCCTTTTACTGCGAATATTGTTTTTTCCATTCATCCAGAAAAAGAATCGCAGTGTCCAACTCTGAAAGCTTCCCCTGTTGCCGTCTGATAGCCCATACCAAATCATCAAAAGAGACATCTTCCGGTAACCCTAACCGTACAAGCAACGCAGATATTTCTCCGGAAAGTTCAGGGGGCAAATCAATAAGGCTCGAATGAACAGCCTTTTGGCGAGGCCAGCCTTCTATTTTTTCTGCTGTAAATTCCAATAAGGATTGCATCCGTTTTTGATACGTATGATCTGCCAATACACGCTTCCTGGCTTTTTCAGCCAATGCAATTCGTTCTTCAGGGTGCACGAGATAATGGTCTATCAAATCGGTCAAATCATCCATTGAGCTGAATGTAATCAGTTCTTCTTTCGTAAAAGCTTCCGACAAAAGGCGACGCTCATCAACAAGCTGAAATGCCCCGCACGCTGCCAGTTCAAAGGTCCTTGGATTGACAAAATCGCCCAATGTCACCAATTCTTCTGCCTGAATGCTCGAATGAAGGTTCAGATTGATTTTGGAAGCATTGAAGATTTTGACACAGTCTACCGATGAAACTCGTGCCCCTTGAAGCTGAACAAGAGGTTCAAGAACATGGTCTCCTTCCCACTCTGTTCCCCATAACTTGAAATTGTACTGAACCAGCTCCCGGAAAGCTACACGCCTGTTGGGATAGCCTGCTCCCATGAAAGAAATATCGGAACCAAACTTTCTCTTATCAACTGGATTGAGAGTGAGCGGTTGATGAAAGTCAGGCTGTGCAGCAAGGGGTAAATACAGTGCATTCGGTTGCCCGATCTTTTCCAACTCCTGAAGAAAAGGCTCTTTTTGGATCACGGCAAATATATCATACATCGGGGCAAAGGATTTCCAATACGTAAATAAACGAAAATCCTCGACAAACCACATAGCTGTGGTCACCCCATCCTTCCTCAATCTTTTTAAGGCTTGATGATTGAGTGGGGCTTGAGCCATAGCCAAGACAAGATCCGGTTCAAATGTCTCGACCTTGGCCAAAACAGCTTGGCTGACGACATTCAAAAAAGAATTTTGCAAATAGCTTAATTTATTTGCAGTGATCTTCAACCCCGCCAACGAATTATAGGCATCGAGGAACTCCGGGGCTTCAAAAACTTCAACCAAATGCCCATCATTACTCAGAGCCGAAGTGATATACCGCCCAATAGGCAGTGACCCACCATAAAGGGGAAGAACAACAAGAATCCTTAAATTTTTCATATCATATCCCGAATAATTTCTTTGGCCCTTCACTCATCATCCAATCCTTTTCACTGTAGAGGCGCAACGCAAGTGTCGTATCCGTATCTGAGGCCCCCTCTCCCTCACCAGTGAGATACTGTTGAAGAAAATGACGAAACTGTGTTCGCTTTTCGCTCTCTTTATCCTGTCCGGCAAAAGGAACATAAATCTGGCCCAACTCATCAAAATCCGACCTGAATGCAATCATGTTTTCCGGTGCGTGAGCTTCTTTTTCGGTGACCATGAACCTTTTGAATTCAGAAGAGAAAAAACACTCAAGACAACGGGTTTCGTATGGACAGGGCTGGCTTTCCAGGCACGGCAGGCAGTTTGTTGTCGCTTGATAAACAATATGGCCCTTTCCATAGGGACCAGTTTCAAAACACCATGCCGAAGAAAGGAAAAAAGCTTTCACGGGTGTTCCAAGATGGGCCGCGAGATGCATGGTTCCAGTATCCGGCGTTACAAGGCAGTCAAGCCCTGCCACTCTCTCCACGAGATCGGAGTAGCTGGTCTTTCCGGCCAGATTGAAGGACTTCTGTTGCAAATCTCGAGGTAAAAGCTTGAGAAGCTGTTTTGCTGCACCATACTCCTGAGAACCACCCAGGAGTTGAATACTGTCATAGCTTGAACTAACGACGAGTGTCTGGATGATTGCCGCCAGGACCGGAACAGGAAGGGAACGACGAGATTCGCGGCCTGCCAAAACCACTCCCAGCCCTCCTCCCCGAGGCTCTGCTGTTGGATTGACATCCTCCGGAGCGACCTTGTGACGCAGATATCCAGCCCAAAAATCCACAAGATTCAATCCCAATCGCCTTGTCTCCGACCAACGCATGCCCATTGACGGCCAGACTCCGATAATTTCCTGACCGTTTTTCCACGAATAGCCATGAACAATATCGGGATCAAACAAGGCGGCGAGCCGAAAGTTGAGTCCTGAAAAATTCAAATTGAAAACAGCCTCGAACGGTATCGATTTGAGTTTCTCAAAAGCCCGCCTGTTCGTGAGAAACACGGAATGGAAACGAGACTGATCCTTATGACCTGTTCCATGGGCAGCAACCGGGTGCAAAATGACATTCGGATAGATCAATCGGGCCAAAGCCTCCAGAGAGGAGTCGAGACACAGATGCACCTGCTTCTTTTGCGCACATAGCGATACAATCAATCGCTTTGTCTGAAGCAGATCTCCGAATCGGGCAAGTTGTATAATAAGTATCTGTTCCATAAGTATTTGGTGTCTTCATTCAGTTTAGTACAGCAACTAAGAAGGATAAAGCAAGAACCGAGTAATTCATGTTTTACATGCGTGCTGGCATTGGTTATCAAAGCGCATGCGTTATTATCCAGTTTTCGTTCATCTTGAGAATAAGGATTGCCTCGTCGTCGGAGCAGGAGATGTTGGTAAACGGAAAATCAAGTCACTTCTTGAAGCCCGCGCGCGAACAATTCTGGTAATCGATACCCACCCGGCAGATGATGAATTAGCCTCAATGGTTTCTCAAAAGCATGTCATCTTTGAATGTCGTGCTTTTCAAGCTTCCGATGTTGAGTCAAAATTTCTTGTCATCGCAAGTACTTCCAATAAAGCCCTCAACCAGGAAATTTGTGAACTCTGCGAAAGACGCAATACGCTTTGCAATAGTGTGGATCAACCCGAGTTGGGCAGTTTCACCGTACCTGCTACTGTCAAACGCGGCGATTTGACTTTGGCAATTTCCACATCTGGGCAAAGCCCGGCCATGACAAGACAACTTCGCAGAGATCTCGCGAATCAATTTGGTGATGAATACGCCCGTTTCCTGACTTTTATGGGACGGTTACGCCCTCTTCTCCTTGCTCTTGGAATGGAAACAAAAAACAACACGAAGGTCTTCAGGGAAATGGTCGGATCACCACTTCTTAAAGCAATGAAAGAACATAATCTTGACGCCGCTCGCGAAATACTTAAAAAATTGCTACCTTCGTCTTTGCACACCAACATACCGGAGCTTCTTGATGAGCTTGTTTGAGATACTAAAAATTGTAATCATACTCTTATACGGATTAGGGACGATCCTTTTCCTGACCGGTGTTGCAACCAATAACAACCGGCTGAAAAAAATGGCGGTCTGGTTTGCTGTCATCGGCTTTACGACCAACACCCTAGATCTGGCATTTGTCCTGGCTCGCGAACCGGCAGCCCTCTATGCCGGGAAATTCTATTTCAATATTCTTGCATGGTGTGTACTGGCACTTTATTTCTTCTTGTGGTGGAGGCTCAAGCTCGAATTCCTCGCGATTACCGCGCTGCCCTTATCTCTTCTGCTTTTTATTGCCTCAATGGCGCTCGGCGGCATTCATGTAGCGATGCCCAGCCAAATGACGGCTCTTTTTTTTGGTCTCCATATAGGCTCATTGATTCTGACACTAGGCGTTTTGATGATGGCCTTTGGAGCTGCAATTGCTTTTCTGTATTATAATCGAAAATTAAAGACCAAAGCAGGCCTCTCCAGTATCGGCAAGGACGTTCCCTCTCTTGATAAATTTGATAAAGTAAACAATTGGGCTGTATCCTTGGGCTTCCCGCTCTTTACTCTTGGCCTGTTCTCCACATACTCATGGTATTGGATCTCTCCCGACAAGATTTTCCGTTGGGACATCATGAAAATAGGCTCCCTCGCAGTCTGGTTCCTATTTGCCTTTCTTTACCACCAACGCAAAGTTCTCGGATGGCGAGGGCGTAAACCGGCCATTTTGGCCATATGGATTTTCATTGGAATGGGCATCTCACTTATCCATCATACAATTACTTTCAGGGCCATGCCATGAATAGAAAAATCATTCTTATAGGGCTCAACCATAAAACGGCCAATGTGAATATCCGAGAAAAATTTGCTTTGACTGATACCGAGCATTTCGAGAAGGGCTTAGCCGCACATTGCCCTATCCATGAGTGTATGTGCCTCTCCACCTGCAACCGGGTGGAGATAATAGCAACCGCCAAGCATGCTTCGGAACAGGACGTTCTCAACTCAATTATCGAATATTGGGCGAGCACATGCCATGGTTCAGTAGCTGATTTGGTTGAGAACACGTACCAATACACGGATCTTGAGGCTGTCGAGCACATCTTTACCGTTGCATGTAGCTTGGATTCCATGGTTATGGGTGAACCTCAAATCCTTGGCCAACTCAAGGATGCCTACCGTAAAGCCGTTGATGAGGGGACAGCCAGAACCATTATCAACCGTCTTCTTCATAAATCCTTTTCTGTGGCCAAAAGAGTACGGACAGAGACGGCAATAGCATCAAGCGCTGTCTCCATCAGCTTTGCGGCAGTCGAACTGGCGAAAAAGATATTCGGTAACCTCAGTGGGACGCGAGCAATGCTCATCGGCGCTGGCGAGATGGCAGAACTTGCAGCGACCCACCTGCTCCAAAATGGAGTACAGGATATCATCATAGCCAATCGGACTCTTTCCAGAGCAAAGGAATTAGCACGTTCCATGGGGGGAGAACCCATCCAGATTGAAAACATGGCTGATCGGCTCCATGAAGTTGATATTGTCATCAGCTCGACGGGATCACCTGTCGCCGTGGTTCAGGCAAAAGCGGTAAAAAAAGTTCTCAGGAAGCGCAAAAACAAGCCGATGTTCTTTATTGATATTGCTGTGCCACGAGATATAGACCCTGATGTGAACCAGTTGGACAACACCTATCTCTACGATATTGATGACCTCAAGGAAGTTGTAGAAGATAATATGGCCCAGCGTCACGAAGAGGCTGCAAAAGCCCGAGCTGTCGTCACAGCAGAGACTGCAACATTTAAGAACTGGCTCAACTCTCTGGAGATTCAACCGACCATTGTCGACCTTGTTGATAAAAATGAAGAAATCGCATTGAGAGAACTCGCGAAAACATTAAAAAAGATCGGTCCGGTTGATCAAAAGACACGGAACTCTCTCGAAACGCTTGTTCTCTCCGTCAGCCGAAAATGTCTTCATGAACCTCTGTGCTTTTTAAAAAGACGAACTCAGGAAGAAGGGTCTGCCGAGAGGTTCATTGATTTGGCCAGACGAATGTTCAATCTCGACGAGGAGGTTGTTCCCCCCGATGCCCATTTGGATAGAAAAAATACAACCTGCGCTCCAGAAGACATCGACAGGTTTATAGATGCATCAAAAAACAAGGAACAATAATGCGTATATACCTTATTGAAGATATAGCTGATACCGATATTGAAAAGGCTCGCACAGCTTTTGATGAACTGGAATTACGGGGAGGATTGGATGGCATATATTATCTCCCTTTACCTGATGAACTTCTGCAACAGGAACAAGAGACACATGCGAATGAATGTGGACCATATTTCATGGCCCTTGAATTCCTGACAGACCGGGGAGTCAATCAGTTGCGCCTTGAACTTCTGGTCCGGGCCAAAAATAAAATGCGTTGCTCTTGTGTCTCCTATGCGACATCTGACCAGCGTAAACACATGATCGAGTATCTCGACCAATTTCTTGATGAACTCGAAATTTCGATATAATGCAATCGCAGTTCCTTGACCTCCCTACTTCACTTCAGGAAATTCCCCCTCAATGGGCGCATTTCTGTCTTAACGTAGACAACTTCATCGCTCATGAACTCAAGCTTTCAATAGACAATAAAACAAGCATTGTCGGATTTTCAGGTGGAGTTGACTCAACCGCTCTTATCCTCACTTTGCAGTTTCTGGCAAAAAGAAGAGGAGGCAGGATTGTTGCTGCCCATATGAACCACAATCTTCGCAAAGAAGCTCAGGAGGATTCTCAATGGTGCGAAGCTTTCTGTAAGAAGCTTGGAATTGAGTGTTTCACCCGTTCAGAAGATATTCGAAATAGCGCCAAGATCAATGGAATCGGCATCGAAGAAGCGGGAAGAGACGCCAGGTATAAATTTTTCCAAGATATCATGAGGCTGGTCAAAGGGGATTTTGTCATGTTGGGCCATCACCTCGATGATCTTTGCGAAGATGTTCTCATGCGACTGACTCGTGGAACTGCATGGCCCGGACTTGCTGGGATGTCTGGATTTGATCCACACAGAACACTGGTCAGGCCTTTTTTACTCACCCCAAAATCAGAATTGAAATCTTTTTTACAGGATTTGAAGGTTGGTTGGAGAGAAGATGCCTCCAACCAAGATGATGAATGGACTCGAAATAGGGTTCGCACAACTCTCCTCCCTCTTTTTCTCAAAGAAAATCCTAAGTTCCGAGAATCCATAGCCCGCATGTGGAAAATCGGCCGAATAGATTCAGATTATTGGAACCAAATGACGTCGAGCCCAGACCAAGAACTGTCACAAAAAGTCCTTCTTTCTTCTCATAAAGCACTTCGTCTTCGATTGTTTAAAGCGGCCCTTGACAATTTAGGCGAAGGACAGGCCCTAGCGAAAACCCTGTTCAAACTCGATCAAGCGTGGTGCGACAAAAAGAACGGGGCTGTATTTCAATTCCCAGGAAATAAAGTCGCGACGATCACTGCATCGGGTGTGGTTTTCTCCCACAAACATTGACTTCCTCCATACAGCGGTATAATAGCATGTGATCTTTTGCACAATGTCTCTTAGATATTGTCATATCGCGCTTTATTATCATCAGGAGGAGTTTTGTATGAATATTCTGATTTTCGGCCCCAATGGCTCCGGTAAAGGCACCCAGGGAACCCTGGCTAAAGATAAGTACGGTCTGGATCATATCGAATCCGGGGCTATTTTCCGCAAACATATCGGCGGCGGCACCGAACTCGGCATGAAAGCCAAGGAATTTATCAACAAGGGCGAGCTTGTTCCTGATGATATCACGATCCCAATGGTTCTCGATGTCTTGGCCAGCTCCACCAACGGATGGCTGCTTGACGGCTTTCCCCGCTCTCTGGTTCAGGGAGAAAAATTGTGGGAAGCTTTGCAAAAAGATGGTGTCAAACTTGATTACGTGATTGAGATCAAACTGCCGCGTGACATTGCCAAAGGCCGTATCATGGGGCGTCGCCTCTGTGAAAACAACCCCAACCACCCGAACAATGTTGGCATTCCGGTCATCGCACCTGAAGGCGACAAATGCCGTGTGTGTGGCGGCTCTCTCTCTGCTCGTGATGATGATCAGGATGAGGGTGCAATTGATGTCCGTCATAATATCTACTATGATGAAGAAACCGGAACCATGGCAGCTTGTAACTTTTACAAGAACATGAAAGATGGTGGCTTCAAGTACATTGAACTAGACGGCGAGCAATCCATTGATGCAATCAAGGAATACTTGATGGCACAGCTCGTCTAGTCTTCTACAAATAGACGTCTTAAGCCTCCCAGATTCCATCCGGGAGGCTTTTTTTCTTCAAAACACACAATGCCCCTACAGTAGCCTTCCTATAAAAACTGTTTACTCTATGTCTCGAATCAAAACTCTTGGCTTTCTCTACGCCCTTATTGCCGTCAGCATCTGGTCTGGAAACTTCATCATTGCCAGCGGGATGGTAAACACGCTTCCTCCCATTACACTTGCAGCACTCAGGTGGTGCACAGCTACCATAGTCCTGATCCCCTTTGCAGTGAAAGCCATTCGCCGGGACCAAAAAGCCCTTCTTGCCTACAAATGGTCAACCCTTACTGCGGCGATAACCGGAGTCACTCTTTTTAACACACTCGTTTACATAAGTGCACGGACTACAGACACAGCCAATATGGCTCTCTTTGCTTCGACAACACCTATTTTTGTCGTGATTCTCTCAAGAATCTTTCTTGGTGAAGCAATCAGTTATTTACGAGCCTTTGGTTTGGCCATTGCAGTGGCAGGCATGCTAATCATCGCCACACACGGTAATATAGACACCCTGTTACACATGACTTTTCGCGTTGGAGATATATGGATGCTCCTAGCAGGTCTGCTCTGGGCCATATATTCCATACTAGTCAAACGGAAGCCGTCTGATATTAGCCAATATTCTTTTCTTGGAGCGCTCTTTTTCATCGGAGCAATACCACTTATCCCGGCGGCCTTTGTTGAACAGTGCTACTCGCCGAATTGGGCTATGACTCCATCAATTTTGGGAGCGACCGTCTATATAGGTATAGGAGCATCTTTAGTGGCTTTTTTTCTATGGAACCAAGCTGTCACCCACATAGGCCCGGGAACATCATCCCTCTTTCAATATTTCATGCCGATTTTCAGTAGTATTGGGGCTTTTTTCCTTCTAGATCAACCGATTACGCATTCGCATGTAGTCGGATTCGTCCTCATATTTACAGGGGTCATCTTAGCGACACGTTCAAAATAGAGAGCATCAAGAATTGCCAAACACACCCTCTCTAGCGTATTTGTCTGCTATGAAATACCTCATTTTTGCCCTTATTCTTTTTCTTAGCACCACAGTTTCCCTGATAATACTCTCTCAACGCAAACCAAACTCCTTGGGCATAACAAACGGCAAACTCTCTCAATGCCCAAACAAAGACAATTGCGTCTCATCAGAAGCTGACATTGCAAAATATGCCATAGCTCCACTCCATGCGACCGGAAGCGTTGCACGAGAAATGGCACATTTGACCAAAACAATTGGTTTGATGGACGGCAGTAGGATTATCACGGTTGAAGGCAACTACCTTCATGCAGAATTTTCAACGCCTTTATTGCATTTTGTAGACGACCTTGAATGCTTCTATGAACAAGACAAAGGTATAATCAATGTCAGATCGGCTTCCAGAGTGGGATACTCCGACTTGGGTGCAAATCGAAAGCGTCTTGAAAAGCTCCGAACACTTTTCAACTCTTCACATGATTCAGAACAATAGACATCAAGCAAATGGGACCATTTTTTGCGGGAAGCGGTTATGCCGCTTCCCGTTTCATCACTCAGAACTACTTTGAAATCGCTTCATTAGGACAGGTTTCAATGGCTTCATCGACACAATCTGCCGTTGAATCTTCAGCTATAACGAGAGCCTTTTCTCCGTCCGCGTCCATCTCAAAAACATCTGGACAAATTTCCACACACGATTCACAGCCAATACATTCATCCGGGTCAATAACAATACCCATTTTTACACCTCCTGAATTGTTTTGACTTGTCTTTTTTCCAAGTCATTTTGACTTATTCATACATCTTGAAACATTTTTGACGCAACTCTTTTTTCCTCTCGACACTATAATCGCCAATTCAGTCATCTCCAAAATTCATCCCTCTATTCCAGGAAACAATCATTTGTCACTTTCTCTCTTGCTTCTCAAAAGCCTTTTTCAACCGTACTCAGTTTACTTCCCTTGACCACAAGCTCTCATCTCGTGTCACTCTCACTTTAAAGAAAACCATCCCACTGCGACTGCTCATCTGTGAAGTGGCGCCTTGGGCCTTCCCCCCGAAGAGACGATCGGTAAAAAAAATCAAAACGCTCACCACATAATGGTTTGGAATCATAAATAGCTTTGATTTTTTTGCATCACCCCAAAAGGAGAAAGGCTGATGAATATACTTACAATGGACACTTGAGAGAGTCGGGAGGAAGCGGTAGGCTCTATAAAATGACTCGCTGATTGCATAATGGAAACAGTTCCCAATTGTAACCCTTGGATTTAATTTCTTCGTTTTGATACATCATCGACTCTCTCATGCACATGCCCCGATCTCGCGCAAACATGAAGCCTCTTTCATAAACAGGAATTATCCAGCAATCTTCTGATTAACCAATACCAATTCCCAACAATACCGTCTCTCAGAGACTCTTTTTGCCCATTTATTGAACAGACTGTTTCCAATAATGCAAAAGAGGACATAAAATCAGCCATGATTTCATCAATCATTGTACGCTCTTCATACTGTCAAGACTCTCACAAATTCAAACGAATGTTTAATCTTAAAACCATGTAATATATCATAAAATTCATATTTCAAAGAATTTGCAAGAATGGACAAGAAGCGCTATTTAATTCAGCTTCCAAACGTCATCTCAGGAGAAAAATTCCGTGAGCATAAAAGATCATAAAATACTTATAGCCAACAGAGGCGAAATAGCCGTCAGAATAATGGAAGCCTGCGCCGAATTAGGACTGGCCTTTGTTGCTCTATACACTCAAGAAGACAAAGATTCCGGTCATATCGATGTGGCCCGAAAACTCGGCGGAGAAAAATCTCTCTACAAAATCCAGAATTATCTTGATGCAGGTGATATTCTCTCCGTTGCTGACGAATCCGGTGCAACTGCCATCCATCCGGGCTATGGGTTTTTCTCGGAAAACTATCGTTTTGCGCGACGAGTAACCGAACGGGACCGATCCATGATCTTTATTGGCCCCTCCTGGGATGTTATTCGAGATCTTGGAGACAAAATCAACACTAAACGACTTGCACGTAAACTGGGTGTCCCCACAGTTCCCGGTTCAGACCGCGCCATCTATGATGAGCTGGAAGCCGAATCAATCGCGGAAAGTCTCTTTGAATTTCAAGTCAAAATGGGCATCAAGAGGCCAGTTGTTCTCGTCAAGGCTTCGGCTGGCGGAGGAGGAATGGGAATCGATGAATGTGAAGATATGGCTCGTTTTCGCCAAACCTATCGCCGCATTCGAAACTATTCACTCCGCACATTTAACGATGAAGGTGTCCTCATTGAACAGCGTGTCTTTAACTTCAACCACTTGGAAGTGCAGATAGCATCCGACCGCACGGGGACCAATCCTGTTCACTTCGGAACTCGTAACTGCTCAGTTCAAAGCCCCGGCCTCCAGAAACGCATTGAGGTCGCCCCTGGATTCAGCCCCCAAGACATCCACTATACGTTTGATGCACAAAAGCTCATGGATGATATAACAGGGTATTCCCTGTCCATTGCCAAAGAGATCAAATATGACAACGTCGGGACATGGGAATGGATTGTAACACCCAACGGTGAGCCTTTTCTCATGGAAGTTAATACCCGAATCCAAGTTGAAAATGGTGTCTCGGCTGATATTGCCTCTGTCAAAGGAGATAAGAATGTCAACCTTATCAGGGAACAGATTCGAATTGGGCTTGGCGAAGAACTGGGATATACACAAAAAGATGTCACTTTTGGCGGTGTCAGTATTGAGTATCGCATCATCGCTGAAGACACTGAAAATGGTTTTTCTCCCTGGGTAGGCAAAATAGAAAAAGTCGCTTGGACAAAACAGGACTGGCTTTCTGTGCATACCCATGTGCCACTGGACAGACCGTATCAAATTCCAACCGAATATGATCCCAACCTCGCTCTCGCCATTATTTGGGGAAAAGATATCACAGAAGCCAAACAACGAGGGCTTGACTTCCTTCAAGACCTAGCTCTCACTGGTGTTGATACAAGTGGTGGTACCATGAAAGCAAATATCCCATTCCTCATGCAAAAGACCGAAAACCTTCTTGAATTTTAAAGAAGCACCTTATGAATATAGATAAAAAACTTTCCGAATTACTACAGCGTGTCAACTATACTCTAGAGATTCTTGGCAACAAGTCTCGACCGGAACTGGATGCTTTTGTCACTGAAATAGGAGCATTCCCAGAAAAGCACCTGCAGTCCAACGACGCAACAACCATTAAAGCAGTCGAATCTCTTGAAAGACGGCTTTCCACCATAGAGTCCGCCATTGATTCCCAACTGACGGCGATGGATAAAGTACGCATAGTACGCCATCCGCAACGGTGCTGCCTCAAAGATATTCTTGAAAACGTATATGATAATTACACGGAAATCGGAGGAATGGATGAACACTCCATTGATCCCGGTATGCTTATTGCCCGAGCCTATATCACTCGTCGCAAAGGCAAAAAAATTATCAACCAACCAGTCATGGTGGTCGGGCAGGAAAAAGGCCATGGCCAGGAATTTCGCAACGGCGGCTCAATCAAACCATGGGGAAACAGCAAGGCTCTCAAGTACATGAAAGTCGCTGCTCGTGAGCAGATCCCCATTCATGCCTATGTCAACACCCCTGGTTCGTATCCAGTTGAAGACTTCCCTGGTGCCGCTCAGCAAATAGCTGAGAACATTTATGAGATGGCGGGCCTGCCGGTCCCCATTATCGCCATATTTTCCGAGGGCGGATCAGGTGGAGCTGAAGCCATCGGCATGGCTGACAAACGACTCATGCTCTCCCATGGCTACTACTCCGTCATATCCCCGGAAGGAGCTGCAGCTATCGAAGGCCGAATCAAAGGCTCCGAACGTGCTCCGATTGAATTGATTGAATCATGTGCCATCGCTCAACAAATCACTGCTCAGGACAATCTTAAAAACGGTTATATCGATGAGATCATTGAGGAACCAGCCCTAGGTGCTCGAATAGACCATTTTGATTTCTATAAGCGTGTTCGCGAGCAAGTTGTCCGCGCTACAGATGAAGTGACTCTTTCTGTTCGCGGCATGAGCTTGTTCCGCGCAGTTGCCATGCGACATTTCTATAAGCATGCTGATATTATTGTACGCTGGTCCATGAGTGACAAAGGTCGTCAGCGTCTAATCAATCGACGATTCAAAAAATATCGCAAGCTCGCCTTGCACGCCTATCAGGATAACCGGTCCATGCTGGAAAAACTCAATGCCACAAGCAGTGGGATCGTCTCCAGCACAACATCGGCAATTCTTTATGAAATAGTCAAACCCTTCAAACAACGTATTGCCCGTATTGTTGAAGAAGCGACTGATGAAATCCATGTTATTACGGGAAAGATTGACTCAATCTATCATTCCGGACTCAAGAAACTCGGAATCAAGTCCAATGGAGACAAACAGAAAGAACTTGAGTTGACCGGCTTGTCAAAAGCAGTAAAAGACGATGTCGTTATAGAAAGAGGCAGTGGGTATGTTAGCCCACAAGCCCAAATGGATAGAGAAATCACTTGCCCTCATGCCGAGAAACGAGGCTGTTTGGATATTTGGGCCAGAGATCTTTTCACTGATTTTGACGGGGTGTGCCCCCACTGCGGCTACAACTTCCCAATGGAGTACCAATGGTATCTCCATAATGTGTTTGATGCTGGATCAATTCGGGAATTCAACCATGACATCGCCTCAGGTAACCCCACCGGCTTTCCTCACTTCGAGAAAAGAATCGAAGCTGCCAAGAACAAGACACAGCTTGAAAGCAGTTGTCTCACGTTCAATGCGAGTTTGGAGGGCATTCACCTGACCTGTGCAACCTTGATAGCCAATTTCCGAGGTGGGTCTGTCGGTGCAGCGGAAGGTGAAAAATTCATCCGTGCTCTTGAGTTGGCACAAACAAAACATCAACCATTTCTTGCCTACGTCCATGGAACCGCAGGTATACGGATTCAAGAAGGCGTCAATGGTTTGATCCAGATGCCACGCTGTACGATGGCTGTCAGACAATACATCGAAGCCGGCGGCCTGTATGTTGTTCTTTATGACACCAATTCCTACGCAGGCCCTGTCGCCTCTTTCCTGGGCTGCTCTCCATACCAGTATGCAGTGCGATCTTCGCGTCTCGGATTTGCAGGCCCTGGCGTCATAAAGGAAACAACCGGGATAGAGATTCCCCCAGACTATCACAATTGTTTCAAGGCTCTTTCTCGCGGCCACATACAAGGTGTCTGGAGCCGTAAGGATATTCGCAAGAACATTCAGCATGTCTTCCGAACCATTGGTGGAAGAAATCTGTATTACAGATAAAAATTCGTCGAGCAGCAAGCCTTCCTTGGAAACAAGGAAGGCTTTTTCATTGCCGATTTCTACTCCCAGCCACCCCCATAACTGTCTCGATACGTTTGATAAAGGGATAGGTATGATGTCACACGAAGAACGACCTTTTTCACATTGAAAGATTCTTCGCTCTGCATGAGAATTATCGGCATTATATATTTGACTAGATTGAATAGATATATTCAATTAGTTAATCTGAAATTCAAACTACCAGGGGGAAAAATGAAAAAATTGACACTCGCCGCGCTCTTTCTCATGCTCTTGCCAGTTTTGGCATGGGCCCATGATTACAACTTTATTAGCCAGGAAGCGATGAAAGCCAAATTGGACAAAAATGAAGCAGTTAACATTGTTGACATCTGCCCCATTGACCAGTTTGCTAAAGGCCATCTTCCCGGATCTGTTGAGACAAATGCCTATCCTGTCAAAACAGAGGAAGATCGGAATAAGCTGCAAGCGATTCTTCCTGACCTCAGCTCATCAACTGATGGTATAGTCATTATCTGCCCTGCCGGACGAGGTGGAGCCAAACGCACATACGAATACTACAAATCTCAGGGTATTGATGAAAGCCGCCTTTTCATTCTTGAAAATGGAATGAACGGTTGGCCCTATCAAACAGAAAGTAAATAAGTGCCAAAAAATGAAAGGCACCTGTATACACAGGTGCCTTTCATTTTTGTATAGCTCTCTGAATTTACTCAAATCGTCGCGCTGAGATAACTGAAATAGGATCAACAGGAACATCATCGTACCCCTGGTAGGTCTTTGTTTTTACCTTGTTAATCTTCATAGCGACATCCATTCCATCTATGACTTCACCAAAAACACAATACCCAAAATTCTCGTCATCTTCAGCTGTATGATCGAGATCAACATTATCAACAACATTGATATAAAACTGAGCAGCCGCACTATGCGGATCGGCAGTTCGCCCCATGGCAACAGTTCCTGCAAGATTCTTCAAACCATTCGTCGCTTCATTAATTATAGCTGCGCGCGTTTCTTTTTCCTGCATAGAAAAGTTCAGACCACCGGTCTGAATCATGAACCCCTTGATAACTCTATGAAACAGGGTGCCATCATAGAATTTGTCATCAACATACTGCAAAAAATTTTCAACGGTCTTCGGTGCTTTATCGGGAAACAATTCAATAAGGATTTCTCCTTCAGGCGTTTCCAGAAGAACCATAGGATTTTCCATCATCTACTCCATAATCTAAAATGTCTTAAGTCTCTTCCTCTGTATTGGTGGGCTTGTCTCCAGCCCGAGGATGCGCTTGGTCGTATACCTGCATGATATGTTGCATGTCCAGATGCGTATATCGTTGCGTTGTCGTCAGATGCTCGTGGCCGAGTAATTCCTGAACACTGCGAAGATCTGCTCCGGCTTCAAGCATATGAGTGGCAAAACTGTGACGTAACATGTGGGGATGGACATCCTTAGGAAGCCTAGCAATCTTGCTGAGTCTAGCAATAACTCTGTTTGCCTGACGACGATTAAGACGTTTCCCTGTTCTGACACCAATAAAAAGAGCTTGTTCGGAATAATCGCCTTTAAGGAAAGCATGTCTATGTTCGATATAATGCTGGATTCGCTTTGCCGCCTTATCCCCCAAAGGCACAATGCGTTCTTTAGCTCCCTTCCCTGTTACGCGAAGAACATCGTTATCTACATCAAATAAATTCAGCCCAAGAGCCTCACTGATGCGAAGGCCCGCTCCATACAACAACTCGGCAAGGGCCATATCACGAAGGCCTTCAGGGTCCGGATCGATAGAGACTTCCATCAATGCAATTGCTTGATCCACGTTCAAAGCGTGCGCATGGCGCTGTTCCTGCTTGGGATTACGAATGCCCGCAAGTGGGTCCACGGAAACGACTTTGTGTTTCACCAGATATTTGAAATAAGCACGTAAGCTTGAAAGCTTTCTTCCAATAGATGTCTTTGACAAGGCCCGTCTGTGCATTTCTGCCAGATAGGCACGAACATGCTCTTTCCTTATCCCAGAAGGCTTTTCCAGGGTCCGCTTACTTCTCCCCAAAAAATTTTCGAATTGCTCCAGATCAGTCCCATATGACCTAAGGGTGGCATCAGAGTATCCTCGTTCTATCGAAAGATAGCCGAGAAAACCACGTACGAATTCTCCATAATCACTACGCTTGTCGTTGATCGAAGACATAACAACTCTTTGGATTTTCCTTGGCCTTCTTTTTCAACCCCATGGCGATTGATGAGACCTCACCATAATGTTCAATACGACCATCAGTGTTCACGACAACGGCAATCGAAACAGCCATGAGCGGGAAAACCTTCGTATGCCCTTCCCGGTCAACTGAAGTTATATTGCCGTTTTTCCTGTCTTCAGGATCATAAAAATGGGGAACAATATCATCAAAGGATTGAATAATACGTTTGCAGGCATCTTCGGCTTTGTCCGGCGGTAAGATAAAAACAAAGTCATCCCCTCCAACATGCCCCACAAAACTGAGGACACCCTGGTAACTTCGTATTGTATTCACAATCAAACGAGCCGCCATCATCAGGATTTCATCCCCTCTGGAAAATCCGTATTTATCGTTATACGATTTGAAGTAGTCCAAATCACAATACGCCAAAGCAAAATCTTCGCGAGTCTCTATCAGACTTTGAATTCGCTGAATTATGGACGTATTTCCAGGCAACTTTGAGAGAGGGTTGGCATCCAGGGCACGCATGGCTCGACAAAGAGTCAGATTGATACGATCCCGCACTTCAGAAGGGTTGAATGGGCGCACAAGAAAATCATCAACCTCGATAACATTCCAATTCCACGGCCTTTCCACATCCACAGGGTCCACACACATGACCACCGGCAATTGACGATAAACATTCTCGCTTTTGACCAGGTTGGCAACTTCCTGAGCGGATATATCTTTAAGCCTGTTATCGACAATCAATAAATCAGGGGGTTCTGTGAACATATACTCGATTGCCCGGCCACCATTTTCAAAAACAAGAAACTCCAGAATCTCAAGAGGCCACAACTTCTGGAGCATATCAGCTAATGCTTTATCTGGAGACAGCAGAAAAGCTGTCTGCTTGCGCTGAAAGAGGGAGTTTTCCAAAGTCATGGTCATACTGGGAACTTAACAAAGGTCGAAAGAATTAGAAAGTAAGATCAGACACCTCAATAAACTGATCTGACATCTCATCCATCACCTTATCCAGGTCAGACATCTTGAATTTCAATTCAATCATCGCCTCAGGCCTCAAGTATGCCGTCTGGTCATCCCCGGAATTACCAAATTCAAGTAAACGCACCAGAAAATCTCCCAAATGAACAACACATGACATGGGTTTATAAAATTCGGCCAACTGAGGAGCATGATGGCGAGCCATGGCTTCACGAATATTCGGCGGCAATCCCCAATGGCGAGCAAGCCATGCATTGATGCGATCATGCCCAAAACCAAGGACATCTTTTTCTGCCTGAAAATACGTTAAATCCTTGGCTGCCACAGTATCCAGAATATGTTTGTGCAAATCCGGTAATTGGACCGCCGTCACAACCTTCCCAAGGTCGTGCAATAAACCGGCAACAGCATATTCTTCAGGGTCTTCGAATCCCGCTCGCCGGGCTATGATATTACACGCCGTTGCACAGCCAAGACTATGTTCCCACAATCCCTTCATGGCCTGAACCATCATATCAAAAACCGAAGTAGAAATAATGATACCACGTATGACGTTGAAGCCCAGAAGGACAAGGGAATGCTGAATAGAACCAATTCTCCCCGGAAAACCATAGATAGGAGAATTAACCATCTTCAAAACCTTGGCCGAAAGCACCTGATCAGTTGAAATAACCTTCGCAATGGCCTCACTCGAAGTATCAGGGTTCTCGATAAGCTTGGTCACTTCTTCAAGAACATGCGGTAGCGTCGGTAAATCCTTCACCGCAAGGATTTCACCCTTCACACTTGTTTTGAGATCTATATCCATCGACTATTTCCCGGAATCCTCAGTACTGATTTCCACATCACTCTCCACCGCATCTGCTTCATGGGCTTCTATCGCCTGTAAGGCCTTGAGTTTGGCTTCTTGTGCTGCCGCCTTGATGCGGAAGTATTGTGCGATCCTATCCTTAACCCGAAGCATCCATTTATCGTTTGGGTACCGTCGGAAGAGATGATCCAATCGTTCAATTCTTTCGGCATATTTGGTCCCAGCACCAGCCCCTCCCATATCAACGGGATTCCCTTGAACGGTAATCCGATCTACTTTCATATTCTCGAGTCGGGCAATGAGACTCTCTGTCAACTCCATCCCCTCGGCCATGATGGTCATACCACCTTCCTTGGTGACGGGTTTTGCCAACTTCATGCCCGGTGCGGCGAGATCGATCGGTATCTTTTGCATAATTATATTAATAAAAAATTAAGTGAGTTGCACATTCACAACTCGTGAACACAAAGCCTTCTTTCTGCACAAAAGAGCCATCTGGTCAAATCTTGTCGAAAAAGATCAGACTGCCCATAAGAATAAAAGCGACAGCAGCTACCTTCTTGATAACTGCCGGAGAGACATATTGACAGATAAATTGAGCAAACATAACCCCAAGAAAACTCACAAGCACCAAAGCAAGCGAGGAACCGAGGAAGACAGTCCAGGGCTTTTGAGTCTTGGCAGTCATAAGCATACATGCTAATTGAGTTTTATCACCAAGCTCAGCAACAAAAAGCGTTCCGAACGTCGTTAAGAGAAGCTTCCAGTCCATTCTATATTCTCCATGATCGATTGTAACTCACAAATCATCATTTAATCCTCTTTGGCCAAATACCACATACCGGGCAACTGCTTGACAGCCCCCCTCATCTCGAGCATCAGCATGACTTTACTCACCTTTGCGGATGTCCATCCCAACTCTCGCCCGAGGTTGTCGATATGCATCTTGTCAGAAGAATTAAGGGCTGTCATAATGGCTCTTTCATCATCATTCAAAATTAGTGCTTCCCGCTCCACCACAGTAGAACGTTTTCGATGAGGAGCCTGTCTCTCCGCTCTTTTTGTGACTGATCTTTTCCGCTTTGTCGAACCCTTTACCCTGGACTCGGATTCATCGATCACATCGCCTGGCTCGACAGAGACAGGATCAGGCAATTCGACTAATTCTCGGGCAAAATCATATCGTAATATCTCAACGATATCCGAGGCACTCTCAACCAGTGATGCTCCCTGCTTGATGAGTCTGTGACAGCCGGTAAAAGTGGGCTGACCCAGAGGACCAGGCAGAGCAAAGACATCACGACCCTGTTCTCCTGCCAAACGAGCGGTAATAAGACTCCCGCTGTTGTGCGCAGCTTCTGCTACCAGTACGCCAAGAGACAGTCCACTAATCAACCGATTGCGCACAGGAAAATTGGATGGCCTCGGTTTCACACCCGGCCCATACTCCGTCACCACAAGTCCTCTGGTCATAAGCTGTTTGCGAACATCAAAATTATCGTAGGGATAATCAATATCCAAACCACAACCGAGAACCGCAATAGAACTGCCTATTCCTCGTAAACCACCCAAATGCGCTTGGCGGTCTATTCCGAGCGCCAAGCCGGAAACAACTGTGATCCCAATAGTGGAAAGTTGCGTACTGATGCGCCCAGCAGCTTCCAGGCCGAGGGCTGTGCACTCGCGTGCTCCGACAACAGCCACACCGGGGTTCTTCAGCAGAGTAATATCGCCGGAGAAATACAGCATGGCAGGAGGGTCCGGTAGATGCTTCAACCCCTGTGGGAAACGCGGATCAAACCATGTCACCACGTCCATTCCCGCTTCTCTGGCCGCTTTGAATTCGGTCTCAGCTTTCTTCCGCCATACTTCGTTTTTACATTGAGCTGAAATACTTTTGATCCACCGACTCTCTATACCAAGAGAACGCCATTTGGATGCATCCTGAACAGCATCATAAGCGGAAGGATACTGTTCAAAAAGCTGCTTCCAGACCAATGGACCAAGGTACGCGGTGTGCTTGAGGGCAAGGCAGGCAAAATATTCTTTTGAAAAATCCATGGTAAGCTTACTTGATGAAAATGGACCGTGGCAAGAATTCCGCCTCCTGGCTCAAAAACTATCGGAACACTTCATCAACCGCCCAAGCGGTTCAGCTCTTGACGAGCGAGCTTTGCTGGCGCAGACTTTGGAAAATCCTCTATAAGCGCACGCAGATAGAAAATTGCATTATCAGGGTCGCCCACCTTGTCGTAAGACATTCCTATCTTGAGCAATGCCGCCGCAGATTTGTCATGTTTCGGGTATCGTCCCGTAACTTCCTTGAAAGCCAAAATGGATTGGGCAAAATCCTTTTGTGAATAGAACGTCTCTCCCTTCCAATAAAGGGCATTAGGAACAAGATCATTCTTAGGATATTTCTTAACGAACTGCTCAAAGGCAGACCGAGCGCCAATAAAATCATCCCCATTATATTTGGCGAGCCCTGAAGTATAGAGAGCCTTGGCAGAAGACAGCTCAGGAGAAGCCTTATGTCTCTGAACAGAAGTTTTTTTCCTCTCAACAATTTTGGGTTCAGGCACGACCGGAGGAGGACCAGGCACAGTATCCCAGGGTTGAGTTTCATCATTTTGGATTGTGGTTTTGACAGTATCTGACACCTCATTTTTCTGCCCCTCAACCCAGCCATCATCTTCGGGTTTCAGATCTGTCACCCATCCTTTCTCAACAGAGGAAGAGTCCGCAGAAACATCTTCCGGGGCAGCCATTATAGAAGAACCAGACTTAAGGGAGGCAATTTTCTGTTCCAGGTTTTCAAGCTTACGAGAGACAGCTTCGGAACTTTCAAGACTCCGGTCAGCCTGAAGCCGTTGCTCTTCACGAAAATTCAAAAAGCTCTCTTCAAGACTTTTCAATCGCCATTCCGTACTCGCATCTATCGTGGATGCCTGCTGCCTGGCCGCAGTACAAGCTGATGCCATGAGGCATACCACAGTCAGCAGGACGAGCTTCAGATAGTCCATTCACAATCTCCCATTTCTTAAAACATAGAGCGTTTTATGAGAAATAGGCGATCAATTGATTTTTTGCAAGGAATCGTTGCCAAACCGACAGCTGATATCAAGACCAAACCTTGCGCCTGTGCTATTTTTCAGGCAAATAAGCCACGCGACCATTAAATGGGAGTAAAAAGTATCTGGAGAGAAAAACACTATGACGATAAATGAAACACTGACCATGACCGCTTTCATGCTGGCTCCAGCCTTTTTCAGCCTACTGGGGCTGGCAGCTTTGGGCAGCCCTATTATCGCTCTGCTTGGCGAACTGACAGCTCGTTTTCAAGGAAAAGTTTTTTACGACAAGTATGGCCAGCAAACTGCGACAATGGGCGTCCTGCTGACTCTCTTGACGATCATTGTTGAAATAGTGGGACTTGCTGTCGCATATATTAAATTCCCGAACCTTTTCCAGGAATGGATAACAGCAAATTCTCCATTTGCCGGAGCTGGCATTGCCATGGTGCTCTTTTTATTTTTTTCGGTAACCTATTCTCTGACTTGGAAGAGACTACGGCCATATAAAATTATACATACCATTATAGGAATTGGAGCAGCCTCTGCGGCCATTGCTCTGATTATACTTGGGATCTTTCCAAAACTCACAGTGGCTGGGTCTGAGGAAGTGCTACCTCAAATTGTTCACTCCATACTAGCTCCATTAACTGGTATGTATTTGATCCTAACTGTGGCTGCGGCCGCTGGCTTGAGTTGTCTCTACCTAGTCTTTCGCCGAAAAAAAGACGATTTTGGACGTGACTATTACAACTTCGCACTTAAACTCGCGTCACGTTGGGCTCTATTTTTCTCCATCCCTTTCCTTGGGTGCCAAAGCTGGCTTTTCCTAGCCCTCCCCCAAACGATACAAACCATCGTTCTTGGCACTCCCCTTGGTCTTGTATGGGGAGTTGGAGCAGTACTCACGCTCATATGCATTCTCATCTGGGGAGGTCTCGCCCGCAGCCAATCCCCGCTTCAACTCAAAGGATTAACACTTGTTACCTTCATTCTCATGTGGTTGATGCATACCATGAACGTCACAGTATTCGTCAATTTCATGATGATGATATAGATAAAATTCTACTTGATGATCAAAAAAGACCGGGGAGCTTTGCTCCCCGGTCTTTTTTGATCATCTGTATACTTAGTCTACTTTCCAGAACTGAGCGCCGGAACAGATGCCGAAGGCTCCTTCCGTCCAAGCTGAGTTGACAGACTGTATATTTCATGGGGATCAAGAATAAGCACAACAGAGCCATCCCCCATAATAGTTGCCCCGGAAAGCCCCTTAAGGTTAAAATTATTGAGATACTGTCCAAGAGGCTTAATAACTATTTCTTGTCTTTCTAACAATCGGTCCACAACAAGCCCCAAACGTCGGTCATTGTCCTGTATAACAACCATCGGCAGCACTTCTCGTTCATCCATGGTTTGCGGCAACCCGAGTAACTCTGCCAATTCGACAATCCCGAGTACTTCGCCACGCAAAGTCACTGCTTTTCGATTATTGACATCAGAGAGCTTTGCAAATTCGATCTTCGTGGTCTCGGAAACAGCATCGAGAGGGATGGCAAAAGTATCCCCAGCCACCTGGACCATAAGCGCATCGATAATGGCGAGCGTCAATGGCAGGGTCAGGGTCAACCGTGTCCCCTTACCAACTTCAGACTGGGTATTAACACTTCCCTTGAGATTTTTAATGTTGGTCTTGACCACATCCATACCAACACCACGACCTGAAATATCCGTCACCTTTTCAGCTGAAGAAAAACCAGGAGCAAAGATGAGATCCAAAGCTTCTCTATCATCCATGGCATTAGCTTCTTCTGGAGTAATAACCCCTTTTCTAATAGCCACTTGTTTGAGTTTATCTGGGTCGATTCCACGCCCGTCATCCTCAACCTCGATAGCGACAGAGTTCCCTTTATGGTAGGCTCTCAACCAGACATGGCCTTTTGGTTTTTTGCCAGCCTGAACTCGTTCCTGCTCATCCTCAAGTCCGTGATCCACCGCGTTTCTCACGAGGTGCACCAAAGGATCACCGATTTCTTCAACAACAGATTTATCGAATTCAGTCTCTTCGCCTTCCATGATCAGTTCAACCTGTTTGCCAGATTTCCGGCTCAGGTCACGAACAAGACGCGGAAACCGGGAAAAAACAGTTTGCACCGGGACCATGCGGACTTTCATGATCGTATCTTGCAAATCATCGGAAATCCGAGCCATGGCGTAAGTGGTCTCTGTCAACTGCTGCGCGACAACATGAACATCCTCATGCCCTTCTTCAAGTGCACGGGCCAACATTGCATAACGATTTCTGTTGATTATCAACTCACCAATAACATTCATCAAGTGATCAAGTTTATGGTGATCCACTCGAATAGTGCTGGACCCCTTGGGTTTAGTGGGAGCTGGAGTATTCGCAGCACTTTTGCTCGGAACATTCGACATAGATTTAGAGGCCGCAGGCGATGCGGACTTGGGTGCAGGTTGAGAAGCTGGGGCAGGAGTAGGCTTTGGCGAAGTTGACTGAGGGGGAGCTGAAGCAACTGGCTCAGCAACGGGTGCAGGGGACGGCACAGGCTCTTGTTTAACCTCAGCAGCCTGAGGAGTTGGAGCTGGAGCTGGAGGAGCTGAGGGAGCAGCTCCTTCGTCCTGACTCTTGGGAGCGCTGGATTCTGATTCTGCCTCAGACTTGGAAGTCTGCCCTTTCTCAGTTGGATCAACTGCGGCTTCTCCGGTAACATCAGCAATGGCCTGAAGAAGCATTTCTTTCAAAATGGAAAATTCCTGGTCCAGGATATCCAGCATCAGTGTAAAATCGATATCAGACTTGCGCCCCTGATCGACCAACCCAGCTGTCCGGGATGCATATTCCTTAATTTCATTCAGGCCCATGTAGCCTGTAGAGTTCTGAATTGTCTGGAAGGTTCGGAACAAGGCATCAATAATATCCATCTGGGTTGCATCCTGGCGAAGCAGCTCCAAGGCCACAGAAGCAGAATCCAGTTGCTGATTGATGGTTGAAACAAAAAGCGTCACATCTTCCTGATCATAGCCATGTTCCTGCGCAAAGGATGTTCCAGCAGCGGAATCCTGAGCTTCACCTGCCTCATCTTTGCCCGCAGCAACAGCGCCTTCGACAGCCGCCATATCAAGGTCTTCAGTTACTTTTTGAAGTAACTGGACCATCACACTTGTATCCACTGGTGAGACCTTGTTGGTCTCCATATCCACTTTGCCAATCAATTCTTCAATAAGATCAACGGCAGCGAGCAAAAGATCAATAAGCCCCTGACTGCACTCCATATCCCCCTTTCGAACCTTATTCAGAAGAGTTTCTGCTTCATGAGTTAAAGCATTCAACTCTTTGAAACCGATAATACCGCTGTTTCCTTTAAGATTGTGAAAATAACGAAATGTATCATTGATCATTTCATCACTACCATCCGGGTCACCTTCAAGCGCCAAAAGACACCGATTAAGGTTCTCCACTATCTCCTGAGCCTCTTCAAGGAAGTCGGCCAAGTGGCCCTCCCCTACGGTCGTCAGGATATAAGGCGTATCATCGAAATTTGGATCTGGTTGAGGCTGAAAAGATGAAGTCATGGCTCTATCTTCCGTATCGACCGCAGGTGATGCGGGCTCAGGTTCGGTAGCAATCTGAGAGGATGTTGCTATGGAATCGGGCACGGTTTCGACCACCGGTTTCACCGTGGCTTCAGGGGCTCCGGGCGATGGGATCACGGGGGAGTCTCCTCCCTGCTCACCTGTCACCTCTTCGTCCAACTCCCCAGCCAAGGCTTTTTCAATATCAGCGATTATCGGAGTTGTATCGACATCGCCTTCAATTCCACTATTTTCCAGGTTATCAACCATCGTGCGCAAGGCATCTGTGGCAGAGAGGATCAAATCCATTATGGCCCCAGTCACATGCATGGAGCCTTGCCTGAGTTCATCGAGAATGTTCTCAGCCTTGTGAGCCAGGCCGTTGATCTTGTTTAACCCAAGAAAGCCCGATGCACCCTTGAGTGAGTGCATTGGACGAAAAATTTCATTAAGTAACCCAAGATTCTCCGGGGACTTTTCAAGCTCTAGCAGATTCGGCTCGATTGTCTCCAAATGCTCTTTGGCCTCAACAAAAAAATCGGCCAATATTTCCGGATCAAGAAAGTCCTGACTCATTCGATACCCTCTGGTGACCTCGAAAGACTGCCATTACTGACAAACTATGAACACCTGGATTCTATTATACCAACGAAATATACTTGGTTTTTAGCCAAGCAACATCTTGACATTTCTCACCAGCTTTTCAGGCTGTGCGGGTTTGACCATGTACAGATTCGCTCCAACCGTCAAGCCAGTCTGGATATCCTTATCTTGGCCTTCAGTAGATAAAACCACAATCGGGATATCCCGATAAGCTTCCTGTTCACGTACCGTCTTGATGAAAGTCAAGCCATCCATGCGCGGCATGTTAACGTCCGAAACGATCAAATCGACTTCGGTAGCACTATATAATTTTTCAAGGCCGTCCAAACCATCTTCAGCAGATGTGACCTTAAATCCTTCTTTTTTCATAATAAAGGCTACCAAGTTACGTACCGTCTTGGAATCGTCCACAATTAGAATATGTTTAGCCATGATTCCCTCTTACCTCCACTAGCATGGTGTAGACAATTATATCACTTTTGCAAAATCGCAGAACTCTGTCACCAGCAGGAGATTCTGGACTGGCTCCTCCGCAACTACCATATACTTTCTGATCCAATTCGTTTTCCACGCCTCTATTCTTCCTTCTGGTAAATGATGGCACCAGGAAAGTGGATGGGCTTGAACGCACGTGTAATATTGTGCAGGGATTCAGAATGGCCGATAATAAGATAGCCTCCCGGAACCAAATTATCATAAAAAGCGCTGATAACCTGCTTTTTCATCTCATCATCAAAATAAATTATGACATTACGGCAAAAAACAATCTGCGATCGCTCTATACGACGAACCTGAGTCCGATCCTTGAGATTTATCTGACCAAAATTAACCAGTTTCTTCAATTCAGGTTTGATCGAATTAGTCCCATCATTCATGTCAAAATAGCGCTGGGCAATCTCTTTCGGTGTCGTTCGCAAGGTGTAATCATTATAAACACCACTTCGAGCTGACTCCAAGACACGTTCAGAAAGATCATTGGCCGTAATCCGAATATCCCACTGCGCAATTTCAGTCCTGAGGGCCTCATGCAAAATCATGGAGATGGTATACGGCTCTTCACCTGTTGAACAACCAGCCGACCATATGCGAAGCTTACGCCCCTTGGAACGACAATTTTTCAAGACCTCCGCAAGGACCTTCTCTTGAAAGACTTTCAACTGAGGTGGATTACGGTAAAAACTCGTTTCGTTGGTTGTAATGACCTCAAACAGTTTCTTTAATTCTCGATCTTTCCCACCATCATACCGCAAAAAATTATAGTATTCGTCAAAATTTCTCAGGTTTAATTTCTTAAGTCGGTTACCTAATCGATTTTCAAGAAGATATTTCCTGTTGTCGGCAATATAAATACCGCACTGGTCATAGATAAAATCTCTCAGGCTTGCGAACTCATGATCAGTGATCTTGAGTTCCTTGCCAAGGGAGATTGTCTTTGAAAAAAGTGACGACATGTATTCGCCTACCCCTGGGCTTCCTGAATATTTGAAATGGCACTCTCTGCCGCGCTCACAAGCTCATATTCATCACGATTAGTCATTTCCAATAAAGCCCGAAATGCGGATGTCCCACCAATCCCTCCTAATGCCTCGATAATTTTCATTTGTACAAAGCGATTGGGATTCTCCAACATTTCAATCAGCTTGGGGACGGCTTCCTTGCTTTGATGCTCACCCAAAGCATCAATGGCTCTAATCTTGACCCAATCATCGCCATCATCCAAAGCACGAATCATATATTGAACAAAATCTTCAGTGAAGCATTTTCCCAATATTTCGATAACAGTCAGTCGTACGTCTTTACTCTCATCATCAAGCATTCCCAAGACCATCGGCTTCCATTCGTCGTACGACTCACAAGACGTGGCCAAGGCTTCAATTGCCACTTTTCTAATATCCGGAATTTCATCTTCAAGCGCCTTACCAAGCACATCAAGATTCTCCATGGCCCCAAGTTTTCCCAGAGCATAAGTCGACATCAACCTATCCACTGGATTGTCACTCGAAAACATCGCTTTAAACCGCTCACGAACAACCGGCCCATTAATAGCAATACAGGCTTCCAGAGCGGCTTCCTTCACATCATCATATTGATGTTGCAAAAGAGGGAAAATCCTGTCTGCCACTTCAGCAAGTCTCAATTTTTCACCCAGGAAATAGACAGCACTTTTCAGAACAGTGCCGTCTGTATGCTCATCAAGAATCTTGATAAAGAAATTTTGAGCGTGCTCTCCTCCGCGTTCAGCTGTCACGCTGACTATCTGCCTTTGAATCGGCAGTCCGACTTCCCAAAATGCAGCCATAAGCACACCACACACATCGCGTTCGCTACACGTTGCTCCCGGTGATACTTGTGAAAGGGCCTGAACAGAAACACGTGCCCTATCAGGATTTTCACCATGCACTCCTTCTCTGAGAGCATCTGTCAAACCGATTTCAGCCAGGAACCCTATGATACTATTTAGCCGCTCCTGATCCCTGTCTTGATCCAGCTTGCTGGCAATGTCGAGAATACCACCCGAAGCTTGTTCTCCCCCCACATAAGCCAATCCCTGGATGGCGGCGTCCTGAATGTCTTCATCCTCATCTTTAAGGGCAACCAATAAATATTCTCGGAACCGTTCCCGTTCAGCAGTATTAAGCAATGTCAGAGACTTGCCACCAAGAATCTTGACAACAGCCTTGACAATTTTGTTTCTCAAAGCCGTATGCGAATCATCCATACGTCTGAGCAACATGGTTACAGCCTTGACATTCCCCATTTCTCCAAGTGAATCAATGATCATTGAAGCAACAAGGTCGGACGCCTTATCCAAGGCCTTGACCATGGCATCCACAGAACTGGCATGCCCTATCTTGGTCAATGCTTCGACAACCGAATACTGAACCCACTCCTCATCCTCTATAGCCTTATTCAGACACGGAGCAGCCTCAGCCTTCCCAAGCTCCCCCAGGCTCACCGCAGCCTGATAGCGCACATTGACTTCCGGATCCTTGAGCAAAGCCATACAAAGGGGCTCGACTGCCAACAGATTGTCCGTCGAACCAAGGATGTCCGTTGCAAATATCCGAATATCCGTATCTTCATCGTGAACGAGTTCAATCAACGAGGGAAGATCCTGACAACCTACCTCACGCAGAATGTCCATGGAAAGATTTCGAACCGGGGCTTCATCAGAGCGCAACAGAGGAAGAACTGCGCGTACAGTCTCCTTGCCACCTATCTTCCGCAGGGAACTATCCGCAGCCTCCTGAATACCCAAATGATTGGTTTGCAACAACTCGGCGAGTACCCCGACTGCTTCAACACAGTTGTCCTCTCCGGCACGAAATGCGCCCTCACGCACGACTTCTTTGTCGTCGCTTTTCAACAGTGCCAAATATTCTGTGCATTCCGCCATATGATCACGCCTCCCCCTGCTCGGGTGTTGGAAGGTCAGTCTTCATCTATTTATAGAGATTGGCAATGATAGATTCTGCCAGATCATCAAGGTCCACTATTTCATCGGCCAGATTTTCATCGACTATAGCTTTCGGCATACCATACACGACACACGTATTGTCACTTTGTGCCAGGGCTCGCCCTCCCTTGCTCTTCAAATCCCGTATTCCTTCACAGCCATCATTCCCCATACCCGTCAGGATGACTCCCAACGCGCGCCGACCCACAGCCTGGGCCACGGAACTAATGAGAACATTTGCCGAGGGTTTGTAGAGTTCTCCCGCAGGGTGATCAGTAACGACGACGTCGACTCGACTAATCTTCTGATCAAGGACAACATGCCTCCCGCCAGGGGCTATAAAAACATGCCCAGGCTTGAGAATATCCCCATTTTCAGCTTCCTTGACGGTCAAAGCGCTAACACCATCCAACCGTTTGGCGAATGGCCCCGTAAAAGCGGCTGGCATATGCTGTGCAATCACTATACTGGCAGGAAAATCTGCAGGCAGAGAAGAAAGAATCTTCTGCACCACAGGAGGCCCTCCTGTCGAAACACCTATCGCAATAACATCACGCTTGGGCTTTCCTGTCGCAGAAGCGGCAACACTCTTGACTGGTGAGGACAAAGGGCGCGCAGAAGTCCGAGTTGCAGTGACATGCCGCATTTTGCGGGCAGCAACTGTCTTGACTTTGGCGATGAGATCTTTTTCGATTTTAACGACATCGAGAGAAACTTTGGACAGTTGCTTAGGGATAAAATCAACAGCCCCCAATTCCATGGCTTTCAGAGTGGATTCAGCCCCTTCCGTTGTCAGGGAACTCACCATAAGGACCGGCCTGGGAGCTTCCATCATGATTTGCCGCAAAGCAGTCAAACCATCCATCTTCGGCATCTCGATGTCCATGGTAACGACATCAGGATCAAGCTTGCGGACCATTTCGAGGCCTTCACTACCGTCTCTGGCAGTGCCAACAACCTTAATTCCCGGGTCCTTATCAAGCATCGTGCTGATAGCTTTCCGCATGAAAGCGGAATCGTCCACAACAAGAACTTTTATCACAAACCGTCTCCTTCCTTCCCAATCTCACCGATGAGTCAACTTTCTCCTTGCAGCACACAGTGGGCAATCAGGTTATACCCTATTCACCGGTTCACCCCAAGGGAATTATTATTTTAAATCATTTAAAATGGCACGATAGGCGCATTTGAGGTCTTTGTCCATCTCATTAGGGTTAAGTTGCATTTTTACCTTGCCTTTTAATCAGGGCTACGCTAAACCGCCTTCACAACGACGGGATGTGGCTCAGTCTGGTAGAGCGCTGCGTTCGGGACGCAGAGACCGGAGGTTCAAATCCTCTCATCCCGACCAGACATTACAGGCACTTGCATGAACTTCATGCGAGTGCCTTTTCTTTTGGCCCTCAAGCACCTCCCAACCAACCTGCATACAGCACATACAATTGCTCGAATTTATACGTGATTTTGGACAGTAACGATATACTCAAAAAATCTAAAACCGTAAAAAATGACACACAAGGTGACACTCAAGACAAAAGAAAGAGTGCAAGACAACGTAAAAAGGGCTTACAACTTTCGTTGTAAGCCCTTAAAATATGGCGGAGAAGGAGAGATTTGAACTCTCGATGGAGTTTAACGCCCCATACACGCTTAGCAGGCGTGCGCCTTCAGCCAACTCGGCCACTTCTCCGGTCTCGATAACACAGCTGTAACAGCAGGTGCGTCGAGGAAAGAGTGTCTACCTTTTCGCCTGTTCTTTGTCAATAAGGTTGTCCCCTATTTATCCTTTTTCTCTTCGGTTTCTCTGCGGCGTTTCCTTTTAAGGCTCTTGTATTTGGTCTCATGCCTCCGCGTCTTGGCACCACCTATACGCTCTCGGCCAGGACCACGCTTTCCAAGAGCTGAAATACCACGTCCCTTCTCCCAATCTTTTTTCTCATGACTGGAGCGGAATACGACATTGACTGGCGCAGTCTTTATCCCGAGCATTTTTCGGAACTGGTTCTCAAGATATCGCGCATAGGCAGATTTTACCAGCGTGTGATCATTACAAAAGAAGACGAACGTTGGAATTGGTTCATCCGCTTGCGTGACATAAAAGAACTTGGGACGCTTACGCTTGACTACCGGAGGCTGTTGCTTTTCCAGAACAGCTTGGAGCGAACGATTCAAGATACCAGTACCGATACGAATTTCGCACTCCTTACGCATGGCTTCTGCCATGGGAAGAAGCTTTCCGATCCCCACACCCTTTTGTGCTGATGTCATGACGATGGGCACATGGGGGATAATTCTTAACTCACGCCGAAATGCATCAAGTGCCTGATTGGTCTCATTGCGGGGCACCAGGTCAGCTTTGTTCACCACAACAATGAACGGAGTTTTCTCCTTAGCGAGAAATTCGATCAGGCGCTTGTCCTGACGCCCCACACCAAGTGTTATATCAATGGTCAGTATGGTAACATCCGAACGCTTGGAATTTTTAAGAGCACGAATGACACTTATCTTTTCAAGATGATCCTGGATATTTGCACGTCTACGGACGCCTGCAGTGTCCACAAAAGTATATCGCTTGTTCTTCTTCTCAAAAGTAACATCGATAGAATCACGTGTCGTCCCGGCAACATCACTGACAATGAGGCGATCCTGTCCAATGATGGCATTGATGATTGAAGACTTTCCAGCATTGGGACGTCCCAACATAGTCAGCCTGAGGCCGCGCTCTATGCCGTCATCAACCTCTTCCGGCAGGTTGAGTTCAACGACAAACTGACGAACTCGCTTTCTGACTTCGGACAGATTGTAGCCGTGTGCGGCTGAAACAGGCAGGAGGTCCAACCCCATGATGTGGAAATCCGAAGTCATGGCAGCAGAAAATTCGCTCCCGTCTACTTTGTTGACCAACATCATAACGGGTTTTCCACTTCTGCGAACATACTCGGCAGCTTGTTGGTCAAGCGGAGTCAGCCCCTCTTTCCCATCTACGACAAAGATAATGGCGTTTGCCTCTTCAATGGCTTCGCGGGCTTGTTCAAAAATTTCATCTTCGAAATCCTTGCTGAGTTCCGGTGTCGCTTCGGATTCGAGTACCATTCCTCCTGTATCAACAAGATCGAACTTGACATCGTTCATTTGGCATTCGCCATAGATACGGTCGCGCGTCACCCCTGGCATGTCATGGGTAATAGCCCGCGACTTCCTGAGTAAACGATTGAATAAAGTGGACTTTCCCACATTGGGGCGTCCGACGAGGGCGACGATTGGCAGCATGATTTAGGCTCCGGATAGATTGTAGCTTTCGGGTAATGGATGTCAAAACCCGCGCCTTCTTGATGTACAAGGAAGCGCGGGCTTAACCTACCCTAGGTCAAATGTCGAGTCCATTGTTCTTCGGAAGAAAAGAACAAACAGGTTATTTCGTCGCCATTTCCTCAATAACCGAGTTCAATCGGGAAGCCATTGTCGCAACTTCCTGAATTGCCGCAGAAGCCTCTCGCATGATGTTCGACGTTTCCATGGAAATCTCATTGATTTCATCTGTGGCCCTATTGATCTCCTCACTCGTCGCGGACTGTTCTTCGGCGGCCGTAGCAATAGCACGAACCTGATCCGCCGCATTTTCAACTCTGGCAACGATCTCATGAAGCGCCTTTCCAGAGTCATTGGCAAGTTCAGTACTACGCGAGACAGACTCGGCGGCTTTCTCGGTAGCCAGTACATTATCCTTAGTCATCGATTGGATACGGACAATGGCATTGCCAACTTCACTTGTCGCGGACATGGTTTTCTCCGCCAGCTTACGAACCTCGTCAGCAACAACGGCAAATCCACGTCCGGCTTCGCCTGCGCGAGCGGCCTCGATAGCAGCATTCAAAGCGAGCAGGTTCGTCTGATCCGCAATATCCGTGATAACCTCAAGAACATTTCCAATTCCCGCAGCCTGCTCACCAAGGTCTTCCATGGAATTTTTCAAATTTTCAGCCTGCCGTTGAACGTCGCCAACAGCTTCAATAACCTGACTGACTATCCTTTCACCATTCTGGGCATTCTCCTTGGCCTGATCCGCATCCTCGGCAGCCATGCTGGCATTTTGCGCAACCTCAAGAACGGTCACATTCATCTCTTCCATGGCTGTAGCCGTTTCAGCAGCACGAGACCGCTGCGTTTCTGAACCTCGGTTGGCTTCATCGATTTGTGTGGACAATTCTTCAGAAGCACTGGATAAAGCCTGAGAAATATCCTCGGCCTCATTCGCCGCTTTCGAGATCCGTTCATTCTGCTTTTCTATCAACTTCTGCTGAGTTCGAATCTCAGTGACATCAACCCAGAGAGTCAATGCTCCGAGCATCTGTCCATCCATGTCATAAAAAGGCGTTGTCGTGACTTGGATATTTTTGTGATGCCCCTTGAAACTCGTGTATTCGATTTCAAGATGGAGTTGCTCCCGTTGCTGAAGAGCCTTGCTGGACAAGGTTTCACGATCAGGTTCATCATAGTGGAATGCCCCTGCCGTATGCCCAATAAAGTCTTTGGGGTTTCCATCACGTTCAATCAGGTCGAGAATCTGCTGATTGACCCAGAGAATCTTATGATCAGGTCCAATCAGACTGCATGGAAGAGTCAGCCCATTGAGAACACCTTCGGAAAAACCAAGCTTTGTCTTGAGTTCATTGACCATGACCTCGATTTGCTGGGCAAGAACCTTTAACTCAAAATGGTACTTTCCTTTCAATTGCGCATGGAGATCGCCTTCAGCAATAAGGCTTGCATAATCGAGTAATCCCTTGACAGGTTGTGTGACCAACCTCCGGATAAAAAAGACGACAACCATCGTCAACAGTATGGCAACCAGCAGGCCACCGACGGAAAGAGTGTTGCGCTGTTCATTGGCTGCTGCGGACATATCGTCTTCATATGCGCTCATGACGATAGTCCAGCCCATTTTTTCAAGAGTCTTGAATTGCATGTATTTCAAACGGCCTTCCCATTCATAAAAGACACTGCCTTCTTTCTTCTCAAGGGCCGTTCTTACAAAGCTCATATTGCTCAAATCCTTGAGCATCAAATCTTTATTCACTGCATGAGCAATCATCCGTCCATTTTCGTCAAGAATGTACCCATAGCCGTGTTCTGCAACCCGAAAAGGGTCCAAAAATTTTGCGGTGAATTTTTCCCATTTGGGGAAAATCCCAACACCGCCGAGGATCTGCCCATCACGATCACGGACAACACAAGCAGAAGCAAAAATATAGATCCCCCCCCCACTTTTAGAGATGAGGATTTCATTGGAAAGATATGCATCAGACTGACCGCTCAAAACAGCCTTGACATATCCACGGCTGCTTCGATCCGCCCCGGCAAGATTGACTCCTTTGGCGTTATATCCAGCGACGACCTGACCTTGCTTATCGAAAACAAAGGCAGCCCAATAATCATCCGAATATTCAAGCAGATCTTTGAACAGCCAATCGGCTTCTTCAGTGCCCAATCCTTTCAAAGCATCATGCACGTTCTGTTGAGACGCCAACATCCGTGTCATGTCCCCTGTATGTTTAATGTACACATCAAGGGCAGCCATGGTCTGATTCACTACATTATCCATTGCCACTTTTTCTTCACCGAACAGCTTTTCGTGCGTGCTTCCACTGACCCAAAAAACTCCGGCTGCAACAGTCACAATGATAACTGTAGCTATCAACACCGTAATGACAGTATTGATGCTTTTTATCCGCATAATGAACTCCTCTTTGTAGCCAGTTTGAAGAAAGGCACTCACTCCAGACCAGTATCTCATGCTCTGGCCGAATTCTGATTGAGGATCAATTATAACCTATAATAATTGATTTTACCAGCAGCGGAACACAAATCTGTCTTCATCATGTCATTTGAACCATAATACAATAAAGACAAAAGCACAGGGATAAATACCACCTGAAGTTTCTGGTTCCGTGAAAAAGGAAAAGCCCAAGATCGACAAGATGTTCTTACATCCTCAAACATGGGCTTTGAAACAATTGTGAAATCGGGGAGCCCCGATAACGTCAATTAATCTGCGGAGAAGAGTTTTTTGATCGATTCATTATACGGAGGATACAACACGCCTTCTTCCGTAATAATACCTGCAATCAGTTCATTTGGAGTCGGATCAAATGCAAGATTGTAAACCTCTACACCTTCCGGAGGAATGCGATGATCACCGATATGAGTCACTTCCATAGGATCGCGGTCTTCAATGGGAACATCCTCACCAGTCGGAGTTTCTATATCAATAGTATACTTGGGGGCAGCCACATAGAATGGGATATTGAATCGGTCTGCCAAAATAGCCACACCAAACGTCCCAATCTTATTGACCGCATCGCCATTGGCGGTGATTCGATCAGCCCCTACGACCACTTTGTCCACCAGACCACGCTTCATCAACAAGGCACAAGCATTGTCACAAGCGACTTTGACAGGAATACCATCCTTATGCAGTTCATAGGCTGTCAACCTAGCACCTTGAAGGAAAGGCCGCGTTTCGTTGGCAATAACTGAGACTTTCTTGCCCTGATCAATAGCACCACGTACAACTCCAAGAGCGGTTCCATACCCTGCCGTGGCCAGTGCTCCTGCATTGCAATGAGTCATGATGGTGTCACCATCATCCATCAAAGCTCCGCCAAATTTCCCTATCAACTCACACATTGCAATATCGCCAATGTGAATCTCTTTGGCGCGTTCGAGCCAGAGAGGTAATAAATCCTCAAGCGTAATATTTCCAGCTTCATTCCAAATACGCTGCATTTCTCGCACAGCCCAACGCAAGTTCACAGCCGTGGGGCGCGCATCATGAATCTGTCCAAGCTTGCTCTGCAGAAACTCTTTCCAGTCTCCATCCATCCCCTGCACTTCACGACCGGCCAAGTAGCAACCATACGCAGCTGTGACCCCAATAGCAGGTGCTCCACGGACCACCATCACGACCAAGGCGTAGCAAATATCCTCAGTTGTCTGACACTCGAACCATTCTTCCCGATTGGGCAGGTAGCGTTGATCGAGCAGAATTAGTGCATCTTTTTCAGCAGAATATTGTATGTGTTCGGTCATGAATCAATCTCCGGTAGTTCTTTGAAACCCCGAAGCCACCTCTCTCGAGTGGTCTCCGGGGTTTACTGAGTTCTCATTATAAACCATTTCGAGTGATCATCGGCGACGGCGGCGTTCCCGTTATGACCTCAATACCATCCATTCAGAAGTCCACAGGACTCCCTTGCTCTTGCTACGAAAGCTTTTCCTGAAATAATTTAGTCACGACACCAGGGTTTGCCTGTCCCTTGGAAAGCCTCATAACCTGCCCCATAAAAAAGCCCATGAGCTTCGTCTTGCCAGCCTTGTAGGCTTCCACTTCCTTGGGGCTATCAGCGATAACCTGATCCACCATGGCTTCCAATTCACCGGAATCGGACATCTGTGCAAGCCCCTTGGCCTTGACAAATTCAGTAGGAGAATCCCCGGATTCACATAAATCACGGAAGATATCCTTACCGATCTTGACCGAAATGGTTCCATCATCCACTAAGTGAAGCAATTCACCCAACCTGGTAGGAGTGAGCATGCAATCACACGCCAAAGTCTCTGTATCATGGCAAAAAGGTAACAATTCACCAACGACCCAATTCGTCACTTTTTTGGCCTCACCGCCATACGCCCTGGACGCTGCTTCATAATATTCAGCAATGACCAACTCACTCGTCAGCAGAGCTGCATCATAGTCCGCAATCTTGTATTCTTCCATAAAGCGAGCTCGCTTGGCACTTGGTAACTCAGGAAGTTCCTCCTGCCACTTCTTCACCCATGTACTTTCAAGAATCAATGGGACGAGGTCCGGGTCCGGGAAATATCGATAGTCGTGGGCTTCCTCTTTGCTCCGCATTGAATGCGTAGTGCCTTTGTCCGCATTATACAAACGAGTTTCCTGGACAACTTCATCGCCATCTTCAATGACATCTATCTGGCGCTCCACCTCATACTCGATGGCTTTCAGAATATGTTTAAACGAGTTAAGATTTTTCAACTCCGCACGGGTTCCAAACTCTTCCTGCCCATAGGGACGAATGGAAATATTGGCATCACAACGAAAGCTGCCTTCCTCCAGGTTCCCATCACATATGCCAAGATACAGCAGGACGGAACGAATTTCCTTGAGATACGCTACTGCTTCTTCTGCCGAGCGCATATCCGGCTCGGATACAATTTCGATCAAAGGGACGCCCGTACGATTCAAATCCACAAAACTGGCATTGTCAGCGGCAGAGTGAATATTCTTTCCTGCATCTTCTTCCATATGAATGCGAGTCAGCCCAATCCTCTTTTTCTCACCATCAACTTCGATATCGACATGTCCATGCTCACAAATAGGAAGCTCAAACTGAGATATCTGATAGCCTTTTGGTAAATCCGGATAAAAATAATTCTTACGGGCAAAGACTGACTTGAGATTAATCTCACAATTGGTCGCAAGTCCCATCTTGGTTGCAAACTCCGCAACTTTTTCATTAAGCACAGGCAGAACACCGGGCATACCGGAACAAACAGGGCACACGTTCTCATTCGGATCAACGCCGAATTTTGTGGAACAGGAACAGAATATTTTGGTCTGCGTCTTGAGCTGAGCGTGGACTTCCAGTCCAATAACGGTTTCGTAGCGAGACATGGGCTCTCTCCTCCCAATCTATTTTTGGTTAGCGTAGAGTTCTGGGTTCAGACTTGGATCGTTGTACATCTTGAACTGAAAATAGACCTTGGGTTTTTTGCTGCCCACAGCATACTCATCAATCAGTTCCAGCACAGCGCGTTCGAGGTCCTCATGCTGCTGTTGCAAAGTCATCACTTTGACACTGCACTGCTCAACATGCTTTTCGTCAACATCCTTTCGCCCGCACTGCTCTTTCATATGATATATCTTGAGAGCTTGAATGGACAAACGGTCCAATGCAGCACCGACTGTCTCCGTATTGAAACGATTCTCGCCTTCAACGGGCAACAGGGGATTCAACATACCAATCAAACATTCGTCCACCCGCTCAATCAGGTCATTTCGTTTTTGATTCAATTTATCAATGGCATACTTGCAGTCTGCTATTATTTGTGCATTGACGTCCTTACGACGCGCACGGTCCTCGACATGCCAGAGCTTGAAATTGGTCCAATGCTGACGGCCGACGAGCTCTCGAAAACCGGCTACTCCGGTTAGATGAGCCGCAGGCTCGCCCTCATCGTCATATACAGGTTCGCCAAAATGCCAATCCGTTACAGACCGAGTCTGGTGTGCAAGAGCGTCACGGATGCTTTCCTTAATCGTCTCAAATGTCATATCAGCCATTGATAAGTGCTTCTTTGCTTATGAGGAGGTACACGGTGGCCTCGGTCATTATGTTATTGGCGACGGGTTCCACCTCGTTCCCTTCGCCTATATAATAGTCAAGCCGAGAACCACGAATAGCAGTTCCCGTATCCTGGGCAAGCCCAATGCCCGCCACTCGTCGCTTGCCGACCGCTCTGCCATTCTCGGCATGGGGAATCTCCGCTTCAAATGCAAGCAGGCTCCCAAGCGGCAGGAGTTTTCGGTCTGTAGCCAGTGAGACCATCGGCGTCAACGGCTTTCCGATTGTCCCTTCTGGCGGAGAATTCTCAAGTCGGAAAAAAACATAGCTCCTATTCTCAGCCATCAACTCAAACATTTTATCAGGATGTTTTGCAAAGTATTGCCGAACATACTGTTTTGAAAGTTGTCCTTTCGGCAACAATCCCTTGGAAAAAAGTATGCGTCCCAAACTACGAAAACCGTGGCCGTTCTTCGCTCCATACAAGACATTACGGGACGTGCCATCCGGCAAACGAAGGCGTCCGCACCCTTCCACCTGCATATAAAAGACATCTATCGGATCTTTGGCCCACGCGATTTCAAGCCTTCGCCCATCCAAGACATGCTGAATATCAACGTCACCACGCTCATAATATGGTCGAACCCGACCATTTTCAAGACGATAGAATCGATCACGACCTCGCACCTTTCCATAACGCAGGTCACCAGGTACACCATAAATGGGAAAATCATAGCCTGGCCGACGAGTCAGGCTTGCCGGAATTTCTGGCGTATAATAGCCGGTCATCAGGGGCTTCTTATTCATTCCAAACCATACGAAACGATTCGCCAACAACTCGGGCTGCTCATCCAGGAGAGGAAGCAACTCTATGAATTCTTCCAGACTCCGTACGACTTGCGCCCATGTCAGTGACATGCCCGGTCGCTCCAGAGCGAGCTTGTCCTGCGGCATGTTCAATGCATACTCCAAGCTGCGCTGCACCGGGCTGGACAATGCCATCCAGGAATCCAATCCTTGACTTTTAAGATCAATCTTAACCGTATTTTCAAGCCCCTCGGCATTATTCAACGGAAAAAACAAATCACAGGCCGGGAGTACCGCTGGCTCCCGGACAGTTCGCAAGGTCAAGCCCTTGGTCACCCCCGGTTGGCAAAGTCCGACAGAAAAAGAAGGCTTCTCTACCAACGGAGCATTGGAGACTTGGGGACGTTCAACAGGCAAAGGTTCCTGTTTTTCCAGAAGTGCCTTGCCCCTGATGCAGGCAACCATCCCACCCAATATAAAAACGAGCAGACAACCCCGTACCAGGTATCCGGGAGTACTCTTGATAAAATCAGCTTTCATTCCAGCCCAAATAACATTCCCGTTAGCCACATGAATCAATGGCGACATCGCAAAACTTGCCAACACCATACTCCCGCCGACGGAAGAATTTTTCCGGGCTGGGACTGATAATCTGGAGTTCCGGATATGCCTTCTGCACATCGAGAGCGATATGCATTTCCTTGGTACACCCTGTGGAATATGTCGCATCCTTCCCTGTCCAGACCGGCGGGACCTTCATCCCCATTATCTCGAAGCTCTTTTCAATATCGAAATATGTCTGAAAACGCCAGACGTTGATGAAACCGCTTCTCTGAACTTTTTCCCACATATACATGAGATCATCAGCATCCATCCCTTCTTCAAAATGTTCGCCAGGATTAATGATGAAAGCATCATCAAGCTGATTACGCAAATGGTTGACGTAGGCGGTGATCACCTTGATGGCCTGCTGTGTCTGCCCCGGTACACTTCCAATGATGCCAGAATAAAACATGACCGTTTTCCCCTGCTCCCTCGCCTGTCGCATCTGCTGAATAATCTCTTCTGCCTTGTTCGCGATATAGCGTTCGCTAAACTTGTGTGCAGAGTCAGCTTTCGGCCTGTAATCAAGGATAAAGCGCCCTTCTTCGTTGCGATAAAAACTGACAATATCCCGCGTGAAATCATGGCAGGTATTTATAAGGCGTTTGTTCATCGATTGCCCTTTGGCCACAATCAAGTCACACTCTTTCCATGCCCTGGCAAAGCTCACAGAGCACCGATACGGGTTGAATTTTTCGCGAGTTCCATCAGAAATCACCACAAACGGATGTTTGCTCATTATTTCAAGCAACTGATTTTTCGAAAGTTTATCCTCACTCACAAAATGAGCACCATTGAACCGTTCAGCCAAAATGGGATCATGGTCCCGATCCCAGAAAGTCGGCTGCTCAAAGAAAAATCCTTCCTTCAATGCCATAATGACACGATGTCCAAGACGCAGCAACGCCTTGACCACCTGAAGATCAAACATCAATCCACCAGCGCGATTCGGAAGATACAGAATCCGCATGGGACCTTCACTATTATCCAACGCAGATGCCACAGGAGCAAAAAGTCTGGAAGTATGCCGAATCTCGCTATCAATATCAGCCTTGCGAAAAGACTCTTCATCAAAGGATTCCGGCGACCAGTTATCGCTCAAGGTGGAAATTCGCATGAGCCGTTCCACCTCGATCATATCCAGATGATGCCGTAAATCATCTATGCGTCCGCATTCCTCCACACCGTCCAGGCACCCGTTGACCATGTTGTCAAAGGTCTCGCTGTCAACAATCTTTGCACCACGACGATTCAACGCTTTCCTGATGTCCCTGTAAGGGTCATCAATTCCGCTCTGGGTCATGAAAATGGTCACGAGCCGTTTCATCAACCGAGACGGAATGACAATAGGAGAAGCAAGAACCATGCGGAATTTGTGACGCGCCAACTGGATAAAACGACTGGCCAGCTCTCGCTCCGAACAAAAATTTCTCGTCAGGGCTATAAATATTTTCCACTGCTGTAGGTATTCGTCAAGAAGCGGGGATGGAAGCCCCTCCTCCAAAAGCATCATAAACATTTCATCCGAACATGGCGCATAAAATTCGCCATCCTCCAGAGCCATTATGAATCGCAGTTGCTCCATGGACCCATTTTTGTCAGGGTCTATAGTGTATTCCAAATGATTCTCTGTCATAAAATGCAGGAGCAAGGCATCCAAGGATACATGTTTGCCATATTGAATCTCTTTGGCCGACTCGAAATTGCATTTGAACATCATATTACTTCTCCGTCAGAAATCCATGCTTCTTCAACTTCTCAAAATAGGCGGTAGGTCCGAGATTGACCACGAGCAAATCAGTCGCGCACCGCCTGATGACAAGCCTGTCCCCAAAATACAGGCTATGGGAAGTCTGTCCGTCTACAGTTAGACTGACCTCTCCCCGCTCTTCAGCTATCATCACCATGCACTCTTTGTCCGCAGGGACAACCAGCGGCTTGAAACTATTAAGAAATGGGCAGATGGGTGTTACGCTGTAGGCGAACAAGTCTGCATGCAGAAGTGGACCGCCAGCTGAAACTCCATAGGCTGTAGAGCCAGTGGGAGTCGAAATGATAACCCCATCGGCTCGGAAGGTCGATAAATCCACACCATCGTAAGCTATGCCCAACTTGACGAGACGAGCCAGAACACCTCTACTGACAACAAGATCATTTATGGCAGTCCCGCTCCTGACAAGAGTGTCCCCTCGTAAAATCTCGTACTCCAGAGTCATTCGACCTGCGACATCAAGACCAGTCGCAATGACACTTGAAAGCCACGCTTTCCAGTGATCCCGGTGCAACTGGGTCAAAAACCCCACCCGCCCCAGATTCACTCCCATAAAAGGCGTACCAAGGGAGAGCAACCAGCGAGCGGCTGCAATGAATGTCCCATCACCACCCAGAATCAAAATGAGATCATACTGTCTCGTTTCCTGAAAACTGTCCCTACATGTCTCTGCCGAATGCTCAAGGCAATGGGCTTCGATTCCCGACAAGGAAAGATGAGCTGTCATCTCTTTTCCCAGGATGGCGCTTTTCGTATCATCAGCTTTTGTCACGATAAGAATATTTTTCAGACCTTCAGGCATGCATCGAATTTTGGTTTAAATTTTGAAAACATTCAACCTTTATCAATTTTATTTATGTTAAGAGAAAGCATAAAACGCACTTTTCTAGATTTTTTTTACTTTTACCCCTAAAGTTAATTTATTCAGAGACGATCCAATCAATCAAGGAAGGACTAAAACTGTGTACAATAGATCGGCCAATGTTCGCACCATGCTGCGCACCTATGGGAAGCAGCTGACAAGCGCCAAGCGCCTCGCCCGTTTCAGGCAGGCCATGGGAGCGTCTCCTGAACGTGATGACGTTGCCAAGCAGGCGAAGCGACGTGAATTGGTTGAGCGTATAGCGCACGAGATCATTGAAAATCTGATAGTCAATACGGAACAGTCTCCGGTTGTGGCTGCCGTCACACAGCAGCTGCAGGCGGAATTCGGACACCGATTTATTTTCGAATATCCGGTAGACGGAGGTGACGTTCAGATATTAAGAGAAATGGAGCATGGCATATCAGAGCTTCAGGGCGCTGAGAGAAACACGGTCATGCGGAGACTTTGGGAGATAACATTGTCCAAGGTTGACGAGACAATGCTTTGATTATCCCGGAACATTCGGGAGGGAAGACATGGTTATCAAGAGTATAGTAGGGGATCAACACCCTTACGCAAACAAGAAAGTCGAGAACAGAGGCCCCACGGATCAGCAACAGACCCAGACGACAACAAAGTCGTCAGGAGATAATGCAGACCGTGTGGTGCTGTCCTCCGAAGCCAAGCTGCGCGGAGCGGCTTTACAAACGGCAAACGAAACGTCAGATATTCGCCGGGAAAAGGTGGATAAGTTGAAGCAACAGGTCAAGGACGGAACATATACGCCGGACCTGAAAAAGGCCGCCGCAAATCTTATCCGCGACGACCTCGAACTTCTTGTTGACCGTTAATAATTGCTGAAAGACCGGGATTAACGATCAATCGGACTAAAATGGGTGGGGTATCCCCCATCAGTCTGCGGGACCTGAAGACCTATCCGAGCCTCAGTGTTGATAACTATCGGCCCCTGAAGGTTCAGGGTGGTGTCTTCTGGTTTGTTTTGTGGAATGGTGACAGTCACAAGAATCGCCAACTGTTTGACATTCTCTATCTTGAGAGTTTTCCTGTCGATCTTCTCAAGTTTCACATCGTAGTCGTCAAGAAAGGAGTACGGATCAGCGACAAGCAATCCTAATCCGGGATCAGTGATACACTGTAGAAGCAGAAAAGGAGAATCATTGTCCTTGACGCTCAACAATGCAAATTCGCGCTTGTCCTCAAGACCGATGAGCCCCCGAGGGAAATAAACAATACCGTCCGGGCTGATTTCACGCTCGCCCAGCCTCGTCATTATTTTTTGATTTCTTTCTTTTGCCATAGCGCAGCCGCCGCGAGCAGGTCCTGCTGGCTGGTTTCCAGCGCCTGCTTGTTCTGTTCCTTGATCTTCAAATACACCTCTTCCCGATAGACAGTCATGTCTTCGGGGACATCCAGGCCGATTTTTATCTGCTTGCCCTGAACACTCAGGATCTTCAGCTTGATATTATCGCCCAGATAGAGGCTTTCTCCCGGTCTCCGGGTCAGTATCAACATTGTGCCACCATACGTTACGGCTTCAGCGCGACAATTTCGCACGTACCTTCTACAAGCCGACTACATCACGTTTCAATGCAAGTCCAGTTTAAGAAATATTAAATAAATTTACCAAGGTTCAACTGCATGATCATTGAAGTGGACCTGAGAACGGATTCATAGACGATCTGCTGCTGTGCCAGCTCGGTCATTAATTCGCTCACATCGGCATCTTCGATGGAACTGACGAGTGTGTCCTCATTCAGTTGCAGACCTTCAAGAATAGTCTGCCCCACTTCAAGGCGATTTTCACGGCCACCAACATCCGCAGTGCTGTTCATGATGTGCTTTTGCGCCTCGCTCAGATTGGCGAGCGCCTGTTGAACACCTGTCTGGTTGTTAGTCTCGGTAAAGGCGATCAGGTTTCCCATGACTTCAAAGAGATTCTTGGAGTATTCATCATCTCCCTGAATCGAGACCGCCATATTAGGTGCTCCATCCGACTGGAAAACCCTTGAGGCATTAGCGCTGCCCAGAGTTAAAATGGAACCATCCGCAGCTGTTACAGCATCAGGGTCCATATAAATCCCCCCGAAGATGTCCTTACCAACGTCATTGACCCTCACTCGCTCACTTGAAGAAATATCAAGTTCAATATCTGCGGTCCTCGGCCTGATAACGAACTGCTGCCCCGGTTGCAGTTGATTGGAGCCATTTGAGGCCAGACGAAGAATACCGCCATTAGCAACGCTTAGGGTCGTTGCATTGGACGAAGTATCGGCTTGAGCAATGTTCCCGGTAACCCAATTGATGCCGCCATCAAGACTGTAAGAATATTCAATATCTTCATTCATTGCCACGGCACTGGAATTATCAATACGAACAGTCACGTTGGTATTCAAAAATGAGCCGGAAGCAGAAGCGGTGATAGTGCCACTCCCGGTTCCGAACTGATCGACATCCGGCGGTGGATCATTATCATCACCGAGATAACGAACAGAAGGTCTGATCCAGAGCCATGTTCCATCGGAGTTGGTCGGATCCTCAGAATCATTATTCTTCACGATGGTATCACTGGCAAAATCCACACTGGTACCACTGCTTGGCAGGTTCAATGTCCCCTGACCGGCGCTAAACGTCATGTACCCATCACTCAGCCAGCTATCACCACCATCAATGCTGTACCGGACCCCGGCATTGGACAGATTCATGTCCCCACCGACCTCGACAGTTCCGCTTTCATCAAGGAACTGAACCAGAACGGTAGTGTCTGCTGACCCATTGACAGTAAAATCAACCGAACTGGCAAAACTGTCATCATTCGTCGTCAGCCACATGATCTCTTCGAAGGCCGCCCCTTGGGTCTTCTGCCCTCCGTAAATGTTATTCCCTTCAAACTCCGTATTGGACAGTCCAACCATCTGTTCAAAGAGACTTCTCAATTCATAACTGATTTGTTCCCGGTTATCGGAATCAACCGTTCCTGTGGCAGCCTGGGTCGCCAATTCCTTGGCTCGTGTCAAAATTGTAGAGACTTGCAAAAGAGCTTCATCAGAACCATTCAGCCACCCTTTTGCCGTCGAAATATTCTCGCTATATTGTTCAAGAGACCGTATCGTATCTCGATGGTCGAGTATACGTGTCATTCCTGTAGGATCGTCACTCGGCTTATTAATCTGCTTTTGTGTCTGAGCCTTGATATTGAGATCCATCAAAGAAGTCAGGGAGGTATTCAGATTATACACATACCTGTTAAAGAGCATTTGTTGCGTTACGCGCATAACTCCTCTCCTTAAGCCTTCAGTGACAGGATGGTTTGCAGCATCTCGTCAGCAGTGGTGATAAGCTTGGCTGCGGCCGTGTAGGATGACTGGTACTTGATGAGATTGCTCATTTCTTCATCCAGGTTGACACCTGAAACCTGCTGTTGCCTCTCGTCCAGGTCATTGGCCAGTGTACTGTAGAAATTTTGATTGAACTCGGCACGATTGGTATCGGTTCCAACATTGCCCACAAGTCCGTTATAGTAATCAAGGATGGAAGTGGATGTGGTTCCTTCGGTGATCGTCGAAAACTTGACATCGACTTCACGCAAATCATACATGGACAAGGCTGTTGTATTGTCGCCGGGATTCAACTCTCCGGCCCCATTGACATGCCCGGTTGCAAGATAGTCCAAATCACCTGTTATCTTCTCGTTGACTTGGATATCACCAGGAGTCGATCCCTTGAAAAAGGTGTTTAACCCGAGTCCTGCCATTAATCCGGCGCTGTCTGTTCCATAGGCGAAAGTGTACCCGTCTTCGGCATCCAACATCAGTTGGTTATTGACAATGGACGCTGAAATCATGCCCGGATACGTATTATTGAAAGCATCCCTCACATCTTCGAGAGTATGGATATCCGGGTTGAATGTCGCGCCGCCTCCAAAATCAAGAGCAGCGGAAGAAGTCAACAACCCCGTGCTGGCATTGTAGACATACATGAAAGAACTGCCCGACTGGAGCTTGTCACCAAAGACCAATCCAGTGGAGTCAGACCCCAAGGCCTTGGCAGAGTCTGCAACCTGATATGTCCCTTCGGAATTCGTAAAGGTCTGTAAACCTGCGCCTTGACTATGACGTCGATTCGTTTCCCAGACGAGGCTTTCGGATAATTTTTCCAGCTTCTCCCGATACTTGCCAACGTAATTGTCGCGAAAAGTCAACATTGCCGCGATACTGCCACCAGTCAGTCGAGTCGAATTTTCTTCCCCATTGAAATGTAATTGGGGGGTGATATTTTCCTTATGAGAAGTATTTTCCACCCAATACAGTCCCTGATGCGGGCTGATGATGAACCGATCTCCAGCCTGAAATTCACCGCCGGGTGTTGCCTTGGAATCGGTTGAAGTCCCGAACCAGATCTGCAACCCTTCCACATTCACACGGGAATCATAATCGCGAGCCGAAAAGAGTTGCTGATCTCCATTTTCATCGGTCAACCAGGTCACGCCGCCATCCATGGAAACGCGGAATTGAGCAGAGGAACCATCTGAAGTCAGTTCTCCTGCAGCAGTGGACCCTGCACTGGAGCCAACAAATTCGATGGTATACTCGAAATCATCATTTCCTTCGAAATAAATATCGCCTTCAAATGTCGAAGTAGACCGAAGATCCTTGGTGATTTCCGGTGCACTAAATTCCAAAGCATAATGGCTTGCACCATCAACAAGATTCTGGCCAGCCGTGGTCATGATGGTAAAATCACCACCTCCGTTATCAATGGTGGTAATATCCACTAATTCACCTAATTCACGAACCTTTCGAGCACGTTCGTCAAGCAGAGTATTGGCATTGTTCTGCCCTTCAATATGGTGAATTTGTATTTCCTTGTTGAGATCGGCAATCTCACTCATCAAGGAGTTGGCTTCATCGACTTGAGCAGCCACCGTCGTATTGATACGCTGCTGCATCAGGGAAAGGTCCGTATCAACCTGCTTGAGCGTTGAGACCAGCGTTGCCGCATCGTTCACAACGGATTGACGCGCCCCATAATTATCCGGACGCTGACTGACCTCATTCCATGAATTGAAAAATTGAGACAAGGTGTTACTGACACCTGTTCCGCTTGATTCATTGAGCAAGTTCTCAACACTCGAAAGCTGCTCCCACAGAGTGCCCCACTTTTCTTTGTGAGCCGCCTGTTCCAGGTACAACTCCTCGACCATTTCATCAAAACTGCGAGCCACCTGAGTGGCCTTGACCCCGGTACCCAATTGACCAGGTGAATAGTCAATATAAGTGCCTTCTTCCAAAAGGACAGATCGTCGGGAATACCCCTCGGTATTCACGTTCGATATATTCTGTCCCGTCACCTGCAACTGTACTTGCGACGCGAACAAGGCCCAGCGGCCCATATCAAGGATTGAGTTGGCGCCGAAGGACATTACAGTCTCCCGGTCAGGATACGAGCATTCCCCGGACTCTTGGCAAAACGTCCGGTAGATCCGTAAGCGCCAGTGTTCTTGGGCTTGATCTGATCATGCATGAACTTGAGAAGCCCTTTGCTCTGATCAAAAAGGGCCTTGGCCATCTCGTTATTCTTGGCAGCTTGAACAGCACTTTTCTGCTGAGTCTCTTCCAAAAGCTTGACGAGCCCCTGAAATGTTTCCCTGGTCTCATCATCCATCATCAAATACAAATCCCGAACCCGAGTAGCTCCCTTGACAAGAGTCCCTATCATCTTGCGCAAACTCAGCCTTTCACTCGCAATCTGACGCATAAGCTCCTGAATGGACAACTCGATCTGAGACACCCCTTGCGGGTTAGAACTCATCAGACGGGTAAATTCTTCCTCCAGAAGGATGTACAACAGCATTAACGCCTTGTTCTGCCGGACCAAATTTTCCTCTAATAGGCGGTACATACTCTCTCCCTTGCCAAGCTAACGACTTGAATTTTATGTCTTAACAATCGAAAGACCTCGTTAACATTACTTGAGGTTCACCCAATCTTTGCAATTTTCCGGCCAACTTCACCGCCTTCCAGGGCTTCATATGATTTCCCCACTGTCCCAGGATTTGTGCCGAGAAGCCCGGTCTTAATCCGCTCTGTCTCCAGCCGCCTTGTCAATTCATCAAGTCGTGCTTTAACTTCCACGTCACTCATAGGCTGCGAACTGATGGTGGCGATTTCTTCAGAAGGGTCTTCCAGCACGTCTCCGCCATTCAGAGAGAGTGCTCCGCCGACAGCATTCCCTCCCCAATCTTCGAGCGTCTTTCCTGCAGTTTCAGGCATGGACAAGGCAGAACTTGCCGTATTCAGAGGAATCGGTTGCTGGGCCAGAGGCTTAATCTCCACGGTACCGGGCAAAACATCCCTACTCGTCTTTACAAGCTTTTGACTCAACTGATCATAAATCATGTCAGCCAAGCCGATGCCACCCGACTTCGCCATTTTTTCTGCGAAATCACGATCAAACATGGACATATATTGTTCTTCCTGCTTGGAATGGAGGTAACCTTCCTTGGGAACAGTGGACTTCATTCCCTTCCAGAGCTTACTAATAAAAACTGCCTCAAAATCCTGGCACGCCTTTTTCAGTTGTGCTTCTGTATCATTCGTGGTGCCCTTCATTCGCCCTTTCAAGCCATCCATTTCCTGCTTGAAGCGGATGAGGTCCCGGCTCTCCAATTGCTTGGACGCCAACTGTGTATCAACTCCTGCGCTCATCATTTAGATAACCTCCACATCGGCGTGCAGAGCGCCCGCCGCTTTGAGTGCGCGAATGATCGAAATAAGGTCCCTTGGGGCAGCACCGATGGCATTCAAGCCGTCAACCAATTCCTGTAGAGTCGCTCCTTCCATGAGCATGAGCGGATTATTCTGCTCATTAACGGAAAGGTCGGTTTGAGGAGTAACCACCGTGGTTCCATCAGAGAAAGGTCCAGGCTGGCTGACGTCTTCAGACTCGGTGATGACAATTTGCAAATTTCCATGAGCAACGGCAACCTTGCTCAAACGGACATCATGACCAAGCACCACGGTTCCGGTTTTTTCATCAACCACCACACGGGCTTTGCCGTCGGGGGTAATGCTCAGATTCTCGAGAGAGGCCATCAGAGGAACCATGTTGCCACGAAACTGCTCGGGAATTTTCAGTTCAACGGTGGAAATATCCTTGGCCGAGGCAAAATTGCCTCCCATTGTCGCATTGATCTTGTTGACGACCTGCATGGCAGTGCCAAAATCCTGTACCGACAAATTGACGGTCAGGTGATCCTGGTTGTTGAATTTAAAAGCAACCGATCGTTCCACGACTGCCCCATTGGGAATTCTTCCGACAGTCGGTATATTCTTCTGAGCCGTGGCAGCGGTTCCGGTCGCAGTAAAACCACCTATGGTCAATGATCCTTGACCAATCGCATAGACCTGACCATCCAACCCTTTCAGGGGAGTCACGAGCAATACGCCACCCAACAAACTCTCGGCATCGCCCAGAGAGGAGACTGTCACATCAATTCTAGAACCGGGCTTGGTGGAGACAGGCAAACGAGCTGAAACCATGACGGCAGCGACATTTTTGGGTTTGAGGTCTTCAGGATTGGATTCCACTCCCATTTTCTCCAACATATTCGACATGGAGCGCAGAGTAAAAGTTGAGGATGTCCCGTCACCGGTCCCGGCCAAACCTACAACCAATCCATACCCGACCAACTCATTGGTCCGAACCCCGCTAAAGCTTGCGATATCCTTCAAACGCGCTGCACTGGCTTCGCTCGATGACATGGTCACCCACAAAACGAGTCCGACAAAGAGCGCAACGGCCATCAAAGCGGGGCGTCTGTTCTTGTCTCTATTGTATTTCATGATACGCTGTTGCATGTTCATGACCTCAGCTCCTCGAAACTCTTCATGATTTCTTGTCCGTGCGCCCTTAGAAGGGATAAATATTATCCAATATCCGTGAGAGCCATCCAGGACGTTGCTTGTCCGCCAAGACCCCCTGTCCGTAAATTTCAATTTGAGCTTCTGCCAGACTCGTGGATGGGATGGTATTATCGGAAGCAATATCCCGTTGTCTGATCAACCCACGTACCACCAAAAACTGCGTTTCCTGATTAACCCGAATACGACGAGCCCCTTCAACCTGCAAAAGATTACCCGGCAACCTTCTGACTATACGCGTCGCCACGGTGGCATCAAAATTCGACTCCTGTTTGGTTTCTCCGTTGCCGGTAAAATCCGAGGATTGAGATGCACCGATATCAGCACCGACTTTGGCACCCAATGTTCCGGCAAGCGGTATATTTCCTATCAACCCTGTTGAGGGCATGGCCGTCACGGAATTGGCGATTGTATTTTCCTTGGACGCCGTGGTTTCAGATTTGATCTTGGTACTCGCCGACTCCGAAACCTGCACCAAGACAATATCACCCACTCTACTGGCCCGATTATCGTCATAGAGAAATTCAGAACGGTTGGTATCAAAAAGAGAACCGGGATTGGCTGCGGGGTCCTGCTCCTCATACACCGGAGGCGTCAAAATAGGCATGGGCTGTTCCTCATATCGAGGAGCGCACCCGGCCCCTATGGAGGCAGCCAGCATGATTGCGGCAACAGCTATTAAAAAATGGCGTCTCATAATCACATGCTCCTTCTCTATCTGACCATAACCATGTCATCAGCCACAACGGTGGCCAAGACTGTCTTTTTGCTTTGCAGGTTACGTACCGCGACCTGTTGGCCCACGCTCGCTTCTCCCAATGCCTCGGCTTTGATGGAGAGCTGCACACGGCTATTTTTGTACATTAACGTGACTAACTCACCCTTTTCTATGAGTGGGACGGGCTCAATATGGCTTTGAGTAAAGACCTGGCTACGGCCCAGGGTCCGAGTCATACGCCACGGGCCTCCTGTTCCGTCCCATATTTCAGGTTTGTGCGCGAGATTGACCCGACGGAAGGTAATCTTGTCCCGTGTCAAACGCTCATGACGATTGAGGGGTTTAGCCGCGACGGGAACAGTCTTCCAAACATTGATAAAAACGGACCCAGCTTTACTCGACATCAATTTACCTTCATGAGAAAGCACTCGCATTCTGATGATATTGCGACCGGGACGAATGTCGTCACCCAAACTTATTTCGAGTTTGTCATATGTATTATCCAAAAAATAATGGAGCGGAAGGTTCATATCCTTAAATTCGATATCATCGCTCATGGATTTAGCTCGAGGTGTCAAAAAAGCGACAACTCGATTCTTGAGGTCTTGTCCGGTGACGACAGCCCCACCGGTCTGCACGGTCAGTTGATTTGGCAGAATAAGTCGTTTGACCTGGGCACCCATGTAATATTTCAGAACATTTCTAAGCTTGTCCCGATCAATGGTCACAGGCCTTCCCCGTTTGGTGGAGGCCTGCCAGAGTTTAATTTGAGAAAGAGCAGCCCATGTCCGAGCATCCACTCCCTGAGCTGGATCGGCAATTTCGCCCAGCAAAACGATAGGTCCCTGCACACATGCCGCGTTCCGAACCAGAACCCGCCAATCATTGCTGCTATTTGAAGCCGCACCTGTGAATGATGAGGTTCCCAGAATCAACACCAATATCACTGCAAGCGCAGACACCACGGTCTTCAAACGGTGCTTTCTCTCTATCTTGTTTAACATGACTCTGCCCTTCCTTGCCCGGGATCACTCATTCGCCCGTTAGCGCTTGATATTGATAGCCGTCTGCAACATACCATCAGAAGTTGTAATGGCCTTCGAATTGATCTCGTATGCGCGCTGACCAACAATCAACCCGACCATTTCATCCACCATCTCAACGTTGGACCCCTCAAGAAAGCCCTGTGCTATCGTGCCGTAGTTTTCATCACCGGGCGTACCGGCGACGGCATCACCGGAAGCTTCACTTTCCCGATAGAAATTACGCCCGGTAGCAGTCAGGCCAGCTGGATTCTGAAAACGATAAATTTGGAGATCTGCTTCTGCCAACGCAGTTCCATCACTGTCCAACGCCGAAATAGTGCCGGTATCAGAAACGACAACGGAAACGGTTTCGGGAGGGATTGTCATCTCTGGCTGAAGAACATATCCTCCTGCAGTAACGATCCGCCCTTCATTGTCCAATTTAAATGAACCAGCTCGGGTGTAGACATCTTCACCGTTCATATCGACAAGAAAAAACCCCTCCCCCTCAATGGCGAGATCCAAGGAGTTGCCAGTATTCTGAAAATCCCCCTGCGTAAAAAATTTATGCACGCTCACAGGGCGAACACCCATACCAATTTGCATACCGACCGGAAGTCTCCCACCGCTCTGGTTTTCAGTCCCCGCAATCTGGAGAGTCTGATACATGAGATCTTCAAATTCCACGCGGCTTTTTTTGAAACCGGTGGTATTCACGTTGGCCAAGTTGTTCGACAGGGTGTCGATATGCTTCTGCATGGCGACCATGCCGGTCGCGGCAGTCCAAAGGGAACGCATCATAACTGGTAACCTCCTGCTTATCCGGTAATACGAGACAAGCTTTGGATCATGGTCTTGTCGAGTTGATCCGTGCCTTGAATCATTTTCGTATACATCGTGAACGAACGTTGTGTTTCAATCATCGAAACCATCTCCGTGACGACTTCCACATTGCCTTTTTCAATAAACCCTTGCTGCACAACAAGATCATCAGGCGGGACAACTTCGGCAGCTCCTTCCTGAGCACGATAGAAATTCCCACCAACCCGCTCCAACCGCCCGATATCGTCAAATGTAACGAGATCGAAAGAACCGGTCGGATTGCCATTGACGGAGATGTTGCCACCTTCATCAACGCTTAATTTGGCACCGGGGGGCACAGTCAAACTGCCGCCAGAAACCATCACGGGAGTCCCTTGCTCAGTCACCAGAGTGCCTGTGGAATCCACAACGAAATTCCCGGCTCGGGTATAGAGCATTCCACTTGGAGACTGCACTTTAAAAAGCCCCTCTCCACTCAATGCAATATCAAGTTGGTTTCCCGTTTCCTGCAAACTTCCCTGACTGAAGTCGATTGTTTGCTCTGACAAACGAGGCTTTGCCATGATATCTGGACGCGGAAACATATCCTTGTCTCGCAGATAAGATTTTGTCGTAACAACATGATCATGTGCAAAACGGGTAAAGACATCATGAAAGGCCATAGTGTCTTTTTTATAAGCGGTTGTGTTCACGTTCGCCAAATTATTGGCGATCGTTGACATCCTCATTTCATTGGATAAAGCCCCGAAAATGGCGCTTAAACTACTATCTCGCATAGTATGTTCCTCCTGTTCGACGAAGGATTTGCACTATGCATGCCAAGAGCTGGACTCATTTGAAAAACGAGAGTATCTACTCTGCTTCCTAATCAGTCTCTGACTTCCAATAGAGCAATCCCGCACTCTCTTGCCTGTTGACATTCAAATTGTATGTGTATAAATAAGCTCGTTTCCAAGCGGGTGTAACTCAATTGGTAGAGTGTCAGCTTCCCAAGCTGAAAGTAGCGGGTTCGACCCCCGTCACCCGCTCCAATGCCTTGCGCAAAGTTTGCAAATGCAGCTTTGCGGGGTTCGCGTAGGTGAGCTCGGGCTCACCTTTTTTATTTGTATTTCAGGAGATTATCCAACATGCGCAAGACTTTTGAAGAGAAATTGACCGAACTTGTCCGCCCAGAGGTGGAAGGGCTCGGTTGTACCCTCTGGGGACTGACCTCTCCCACAAAAGGTAAAAAGCGTGTTATAAGGATATATATTGAAGGTGAAGAAGGCGCGACAATTGACAAATGCGCCAGGGTGAGCCGCCAGGTCGGCCTCATGCTCGAAGTCGAAGATATTATTCCCGGAGCGTTTATTCTTGAAGTTTCTTCTCCCGGACTCGACCGACGTTTTTTCTCCACGGAGCAAATGAACGGATATGTTGGGCGCACGATAACTGCCAGGGTTCACGAATCCGTGGAAGGTCATCGTAAGTTTACCGGAAAACTCAAGAGCATTGAAGAAAACGCCTTTACACTGAACATGGACAACGAAGACGTTACCCTGCACTGGATCGACTTGAAGGTTGTCCGGCTGGTACACGAATTTTAGGTTATACCACCTGGTAACACAGAGATAAAAGCACTCTTCATCGACGCGGCCGGGCCGATTAGCATGAGGAGCGGAGGTTTGATCATGTCGGAGCTGAAAAAAGCCATCGACCAGATTAGCAAGGACAGAGGCATTGACCGAGACCTGCTCATCGACACCCTCGAAGAAGCGGTTCGTAGCGCAGTCGCTCGCAAATATGGCGAAACCATGGATATCGAAGTTGCCTTCAATGAAGACAACGGAGAAATCGAAGTCTTTGAATTCAAGGTTGTCGTGGAAGATGTGCACGACCCCATCAGCGAAATTTCTCTGGAGGACGCACAAGAGCATGACCCCAATGCCCGTATTGACGATGAGATGGGTTTTCCCGTCAAAATCGAAGATCTCGGCCGGATCGCTGCTCAGTCCGCCAAACAGGTGATCATCCAACGCATGCGTGATGCGGAACAGGAAATCATCTTTGAAGAATACAAGGACCGCGTGGGAGAAATTTCCAGCGGTATCATCCAGCGCCGTGATCGCACGGGGTGGATTATCAACCTTGGCCGTACGGAAGCACTACTTCCCAAAGACGAACAGATTCCCCGCGAACGATACAAACGCGGCGATCGCGTCCAGGCCTATATTATTGATGTCCTGAAGGAATCACGCGGCCCTCAGGTCGTTGTTTCCCGTTCACACCCGGACTACATGATTGAACTCTTCAAACGCGAAGTTCCGGAAGTTGCGGACTCCACAGTCAAAATCATGGGTGTTGCTCGTGACCCGGGCCTCCGCGCCAAGGTTGCCGTCATGTCCCGTGACCGAGACGTCGATCCGGTCGGTGCATGTGTTGGTATCCGGGGTTCCCGTATCCAGAATGTGGTGCAGGAACTCAAAGGTGAACGAATTGACATCGTCGTCTGGAGTCCAGACATCGCAATGTATGCCCAACATGCCCTTTCCCCTGCTCTGATATCCCGAATCACTGTGGATGATGAGGAAGAAGCATTGGAAGTGGTTTGTCCTGATGATCAGTTGACACTGGCCATCGGTCGCAAAGGTCAAAACGTCAAGCTGGCAGCCAAACTTTTGGGATGGAAGATAGACATCTTCACTGAATCTCGTTACGGCGAACTCAATGCAGCCCGTAAAGGCATGGATCAGATTGCAGCCGTGGCCGAAGTCTCTATGGAAAACTTCATCAACGCCGGTTTCGAATCTTTGGAATCCATCGTCAGAGCCTCGGATGAAGACCTCCTTGATGTGAATGGCCTGACCGAAACCAAGATCGCGGATGTTCGAGTGGCAATAAACATGCTCGCCCCAGGCATTGTTGATGAAATTAAGGCTGAAGAACAGGCCGAAGAGAATTTCGAAGCAGCATCTGTCGACGAGAAACAAGAACTCGACGAAGGTGAGATACACGAGACGACCGAAGAGGACGGAGCCGAAAAAGAGGCTGCCGAGGTCGTGGAAGAAACTGAAGAGGAATCCGAAACTCCCGCCGATGGCGAGGAGATGAAATAGACGCCAATCAAGGGCGATTCACTCTCGAGGCAGGTATGAACAAAGATCCTGTGCGAATGTGCGTCGTTTGCCGCCAGCGGTATCCCAAGAGGGACCTTGAGCGGTATGTGTGTCCGGATACCATGCTGGAACTGGAAACGGACGGTCCGGTTCCGGACCCGGGAAAGACAAGACCGGGACGTGGTTTTTATATATGCGTCCAGGCCCGATGCAGGGAAATTTTCCCGAAAATGATCAAGGGCCTGATGAAAAAACGCAAGGGGGATTATCGATGACGGCAAAGGTTCGGGTAGAAGACTTGGCTGCTGAGCTTGGACTCAGCAACAAGGAGATCATACAGCAGCTTCGCGAGATCGGTGTTCAGGCCAAAAGCCAGAAAACCATGGTCGAAGACGAAGATGTGGACCGCCTCAAGGCGGAGATGAAGAGTGGGAGCGGCGGCAAAGAAGTTCGTCGTGTAACCGACTCTGGTGTCATAGTCAGACGCAGACGTAAAAAGAGCAAGGACGCCGTTGTCGAAGAAGAGACAATGGTTCAGGAAGAAATAGCAGAAACTCCGTCCGAAGCCGAAACAGCCCAGGATATTTCTTCTGAAACTCCCAAGGACGAGGCTCCTGCTCCTGCTGAAGAAGTGACCGCTGAGGCAGAAGCCCCCGAAAAGGCTGCCGAGGTTCAAACAAAGAAACCAGCCGTCAAAAAACCGGCCAAACAGTCAGCTCCGCAGGTCAAGATTATCAAACCTGCTGTGGACCCGACTCCTGAAGTTATAGAACCAGAAGTCCCTGAGGCCAAGGCTGAAGCAGCAGAAACTCCTGTGGCAGAAACTGTGGCAAAAGAGGCCGCCCCCGAACCCGCGCCTGAGAAAGCCGAAGCAAAGCCTGTCGTCGTGGATACTCCTGAAGTCAAGTCCGCCCCCAAAGTAGAAGAGACGCCTGCAGCAGAAGAAAAGCCTGCTGCCAAGTCGAAAGCTCCGCACGTTGAGGAAAAGACAGCCAAAGACGACAAGAAGAAAAAGAAAAAGAAAAGAAAAGAGCCAGAAGCTCCTAAAGTTAAAATTATTTCCATGCCTGACCCCAATGAGGTTAAGGCCCGTGAAGCTGCCAAAGCGATGTCGCAGCCTGCTCGCCGCAGTGGCCCGGGTCGCCCCGGCGGCGGTCGTCCCAATGATGGACGTCCCGGAGCAGGACGCCCCGGAGCAGGACGTCCTGGTGGAGGTCGCCCTGGAGGACCAAGGCCGGGTGCCGGTCGTCCCACAGGAGGTGCGCCTGACCCACAACCACCAATGCCTGATGGCCGCAGCAAAAAGAAAAAAGGCAAAAAAGATCGCCGAGTGGTAGAATTTGCCACCGGAGGTCGCGATAAGGGAGGTCGTTTTGATGACGATTTCCAGGGACGTAAAGGTCGCAAGAAAAAGGGAGGCCGTCGGCAGCAGCAAGTTGAGCAGCCACAGGTCACTCCGATGAAGGCAGCCAAGCGCAAAATCAAATTTGATGAAGCCATCCGACTTTCTGATATGGCTCACCAGATGGGAACCAAAGCCCAGGATCTTATCAAAGCTCTGTTTGGTATGGGAGTCATGGCGACGATCAACCAATCCCTTGATATTGATACTGCTTCACTTCTTGCCAGCGAATTTGGGTACGAAGTTGAAAACGTTTCTTTTGATGAGTTGGAATTCCTGGCTCCTTCCGAAGTGGATAAAGAAGAAGATCTCAAGTCTCGCCCTCCTGTGGTAACAATCATGGGACACGTCGATCACGGAAAGACCTCTTTGCTGGACGCAATCCGTTTATCCAATGTCACGGACGGTGAAGCTGGCGGTATTACTCAGCATATCGGTGCATACCATGTGCAGACAGCCAGGGGCGAAATTGTCTTCCTGGATACACCTGGTCATGAAGCATTCACGACCATGCGTATGCGTGGAGCACAGGTAACTGATATCGTCATTCTCGTTGTTGCTGCCGATGACGGCGTCATGGAGCAAACAAGAGAAGCTATCAGCCACTCCAAGGCTGCAGGCGTTCCCATCGTTGTCGCTGTAAATAAAATTGATAAAGAAGGAGCTAATCCTGACAACGTCAAGCGAGAGCTTGCCGAACAAGGACTGGTTCCCGAAGACTGGGGTGGAGACACCATCTTTGCCCATGTTTCCGCAAAACAGAAAACCGGGCTTGATGAACTGCTTGAAATGGTTTTGCTCCAGGCAGAAGTCTTAGAGCTTAAAGCCAACCCAGATAAGCCGGGACGAGGCCACATCGTTGAAGCTCGCCTGGATAAAGGGCGCGGCCCAGTGGGCACCATGCTCATTACCGAAGGGACCATTAATCAGGGCGATAGCTTTGTTTCTGGTGTTCATTTCGGTAAAGTCCGCGCCATGTTTGACGATCAGGGCAAGAAGCTCAAAAGTGCCGGTCCGGCCATGCCTGTGGAAATCCAGGGTTTTGACGGATTGCCTGAAGCTGGTGACGAACTCTTCGTTGTTGAAGAGGAAAAGGTTGCCCGCCGCATTGCACAGTCTCGCGCCATGAAACAACGTGAGAAGATTCTATCTTCCAAGTCCAAGGTGACCTTGGAGTCATTCCTGGCTTCCAAGCCGGATGACAAGGCTCAGGATCTTAACCTGGTACTCAAAGCGGATGTACAGGGTTCACTGGAAGCTGTTACTGAAGCCCTTAACAAGCTGTCCACCAGCGAAATCAAGATCAATGTTGTTCACGGCGGAGCCGGTGCTATCACTGAATCAGATATTCTGCTGGCCGGTGCATCAGAGGCTATTATTATCGGCTTCAATGTGCGACCGAATCTGAAAGTCAAAGAAATCGCCGAGCATGAGGGCGTTGAAGTTCGATTCTATGACATCATCTACAAGTTGGTGCAGGAAGTAAAAGACGCCATGAGCGGCATGCTCACTCCTGATATCGAAGAAGTCTACCTTGGCCAGGCCGAAGTTCGAGAGACCTTCAGCGTTCCCAAGGTTGGTATCATCGCAGGTTGCTTCGTGCCGGACGGAAAGATTGTCCGCAACTGCAAGGTTCGCCTGCTTCGCGACGGTGTTGTTATATACACTGGCGCAGTCAGCTCCTTGCGCCGCATGAAGGACGACGTCAAAGAAGTTACTAAAGGATTCGAGTGCGGCATTGGACTTGAAAAGTTCAATGATATTAAAGTTGGAGATGCTATCGAAGCATTTGAAACTAAAGAAGTTGCCCGTACTATCGACTAGAAATATGACATTTAAGGCGGGCGACTCATTGCATTAATGGGTCGCCCGTCTTATTTTATTTCGGTAGAATCCTGTTGTTAGGCGTCCTGATGCTCCCATAGAGATCAGACGTTCATGAAAAATTACAGTAAAGCCTTCCCACTGCCTCCACAAACGTCAGACTCGACAATAAAAATCTGACACATCATGAATAGTGAGCACAGAGAGAGTGACTTTACGTGTGTAATTGAACCGCTTGAATGCTGTAAAACCAGCACTAGCGATTGAGGATATTTTTATGAAAGCATCCAGTTCCCGCCGCGCTGTCCGTATGGGTGATCAAATTATGCGAGAGGTTGCGACCCTCCTGGTAGAAGAAGCACAGGATCCCCGTTTGCAACTGGTGACCCTGTCTGGGGTTCGCATGAATGCCAACCTGCGCATCGCTGAAATATTTTATACTGTTTCAGGCGATGCCGAACACCGTCGAAAGGTGCAGACCGGGCTTGAGAAGGCCTCGGGTTTTCTTCGTTCTCACATTGGGCGGAGACTGAAGCTGCAATTCACACCTGAACTCAGGTTTGTTTTCGATGATTTCCTTGAGGACGTGGTCTATGGAAAGTCAAATTCAAATGATTAGCGACCAGATAAGAAACGAGGATGATTTTCTCGTTGTCTCACATTACAATCCCGATGGAGATGCCATAGGGTCGACCTGTGCCATGGGGCACATTCTCCAATATCTCGGGAAAAAATTTACCCTGTATAACATATCCGGTGTGCCGCACCGATACGACTTTGTCGGAAAACCTGCGCCAATAACATCCACCCTTCCGGCAACGCTGCCAAAGTGGACGATAGTCCTAGACTGTGGTGCTCTGGATCGAATCGGTGAAGATTTGCTCGCCCGTCTTGACGAAACCACAATCATTGATATCGATCACCATCTCGGAAATGGAGACTATGGTCGATTCAACTGGGTTGATGTCCGTCAACCAGCCGTCGGTTCCATGATGGCCGTCTTGGCAACGCATCTGGGCGTCCCTATTATTGATGGCTTGGCTGAATGTATTTATCTGGCCATTGCAACAGACACCGGTTTCTTCACGTACGGTTCAACCACCCCGGAATCACTGGAGCTGGCCGCCCAAATGCTTCGGCATGGGCTGGATATGCCACGCATGAACAAAATGATCACGAAACAGTGGACCGAAGCCCGTATGCGCCTCTGGACCGAAGTGATGGCAAGCGTGGAACTGTATGCCGATAAGCAAATAGCTATTGGGGTCATAACTCAGGAAATGTTCGAGAGGACAGGCACAACCAGCGAAGACACAGAAAGTATTATCAATTTCATAAGCCGCCTGAAGACAGTCCGAGTTTCAGTCATTCTTCGTGAAGAAGCTCATGAGAGCTATAAATTCAGCCTGCGTTCCTACGGCAATGACAATGTCCAGCAGATGGCGGTCCGCTTTGGCGGTGGTGGCCACAAGAATGCTTCAGGGGGGACACTCGAGGCCTCTCTCAAAAACGCTATCGAAATGTTGGTTGACGTAATCAGCGGTTCATTGGATAGGCCTTAGATGGGTAACAGACGCAAAAAACGCAGCCCGGAACAACGTGATGGTCTGCTGGTACTCAACAAACCGTCAGGGCCGACCTCAGCCGATTGCTTGAATGACATCAAACATCAGCTCAAACAATTCAAAATAGGCCATGCCGGAACCCTTGACCCACTTGCTTCCGGCGTCCTTTTGGTTATGCTGGGCAACGGAACCAAGTTGGCACCGTATTTGAGCGGCGCGACAAAAACCTATTGTGGTACTTTTCGATTGGGAATAACGACTGACACCCTTGATATTCAAGGGAAAACAGTCTCCGAAACCGAAGTCACAGCCACTAAAGAAGATGTCGAACGTGAAATTTTATATTGGAAAGAGTTGACAGAACAGGAAGTTCCAGCCTATTCGGCTGCCAAACATGAGGGTAAACCGTTGTACTCTTTGGCCCGAGAGGGCAAGGAAACGCCGGTCAAGATAAAGCCCATTGTTATTTCTCATGTGGAAGTGCTAGACGTGCAAGCGAAGGAAGCTTCGTTCAGAGTCAGTTGTTCCGCCGGTACCTACATACGTTCCCTGGTCCACAGCTTGGGGACACGAATAGGGTGCGGCGCAGTGTTGACTAGCCTGAACCGCGAGCAGAGTGAGCCTTTTGGGCTCGACCATACTCACACCCTCGCAAACGTCCTGGAAAATCCGGAATCTTTTTCGGATAAGGTTATCCCCCTCGGGGAAACCCTGCCTCACTGGCCTCGGTTTCACCTGACAGAACCACTTGCCGGTCTCGTAAAAAACGGGGCTTGGCTTCCTGTCAATGATGAACCAGGTGAATTGCTTGCCGGTGTCCTTGGGGATCGAGCCATGATACTTGACCATCTCGGTTCACCGCTCGCATTGGTAGAGGCAAAGATACAGGACAATATTCTCAAATGGGGAATTCTGCGAGGTTTATGGAGTCAGGGCTGAACCCGCTCCTTGCCACGATCTGGCTCATTATAAATAAACACTCTAGCTAGGAGGATATCGCTGTGGTGATGACTGCTGAAGAAAAACAAAAGATTATTGACGAGTACAAGACCTGTGAAGGTGACACCGGCTCCCCTGAAGTTCAGGTTGCCTTGCTGACCGCACGCATTCTGTACCTGTCCGACCATTTCAAAACCCACAAGAAAGACCATCATTCTCGTACAGGTCTGCTGAAACTTGTTGGCCAGCGCAGGAAACTGCTTAAATACCTCGCCAACAAGGACGTTCAGCGTTATCGTGACCTTATCGCACGTCTCGGCCTGCGCAAGTAGTTCTTTTACAATTGAGTTTACGGGGGAGACTGCGGTCTCCCCCACATCGTATCATCACTCCCTGCGGCGGAGCCGTCTTCGGTTTCGTTTATACCTCTTTCGCACAGTTTAGTTGGCTGCGGAAGGCGTTTTTGGCTTATGCCATCAACTGCTCCAAAAGCTCCTCCCCAAGCCGGCTAACCCATCAGAGGGTCTTACGCAGGAAGTGATCAACCTATTACATTTAATATGTAGGAAATCACTATGACAATGATTCCATTTGATGCCACAAGTGTCACCGCCAAAGTCGGTGACATCGACATCACAATTGAAACGGGTAAATATGCCCGCCAAGCCAGTGGAGCTGTGACCATCACCTCTGGCAAAACCACTGTTCTGGTCACTGCCGTGACCCAACCCCTGGCAATTGATCGCGGCTTTTTTCCGCTGACATGCAATTATCAGGAAATGGCTTATGCCGCTGGTCGCGTGCCGGGCAACTACTTCCGCCGAGAAGGTCGCCCTTCTGAACATGAAACTTTAGTTTCCCGTCTCATAGATCGCCCCATTCGCCCTCTTTTCGCTGATGGCTTTGCCGATGAAGTTCAGATCATCGCCACTGTTCTGTCTGCTGATAAGAGCGTCAACCCCGACGTCCTGGCTTTGACCGGTGCTTCAGCCGCATGCCACATATCCAAAATGCCTTTCCTCGGCCCCATTGTCGGTGCTCGTGTGGGATACGTGAACAATGAGTTTGTTCTCTACCCCACTTACAAGGGGATTGAAGAAGAATCCACACTGAACCTGGTCTTCGCCGCAACACGTGATGCCATGGTCATGGTTGAAGGTGGAGCCAAGTTCGTCAGTGAAGATATCATCGCTGATGCTTTGGCATGGGGCCATGAGCAGGTCGCTCCTCTGTTCGATATTCAAGACGAACTGCGCGAGAAAGTTGGCGTTCCCAAAATCGAAGTTGAAACTCCTGCTCAGGATGCTGAACTCGTCGAATTTCTGGGAGACTTCATCACCGCTGATCTGGAGAAGGCTCTGACTACTCCGGAGAAGATGATCCGCTATGCAGCCAAGGATGCTGCAAAGCAAAAGGCCAAAGATGCCGTCGCAGATAAATTCCCCGAAGATGAAGCCAAGCTGAAAGCTGTGGGCGATGTCATCGGAAGCATGACCAAAAAAATCGTCCGCAACCGCATCGTCAAAGAAGGGTTGCGTATTGACGGTCGTGACACGACCACAGTCCGCCCGCTGTCCATCCAGACCGGCGTCCTGAGTCAGACACACGGTTCCGTTCTGTTCCGCCGTGGTGAAACCAGCGCACTGGCTGTTGCCACCCTTGGTTCCACGCGCGACGAACAGCGTTATGACTCCCTGCTTGGAGATGCCACCAAGCGCTTCATGCTGCATTATAACTTCCCGCCATATTGTGTTGGTGAAGCTCGCATGCTTCGCGGCACCTCTCGTCGTGAAGTTGGTCACGGAGCCTTGGCTGAACGTGCCATCTCCCCAGTTCTGCCCAATGCCGAAGACTTCCCGTTCACCATTCGTGTCGTCTCCGAAATCATGGAATCAAACGGTTCCTCTTCCATGGCATCAGTATGCGGCGCAACCCTGTCCCTGATGGACGCAGGTGTGCCTATCTCCGAGCCGGTTGCAGGTATCGCCATGGGGCTGTGCAAAGAAGACGACCAGTACTTTGTCCTCACAGACATCCTCGGTGATGAAGACGCACTCGGCGATATGGACTTCAAAGTCGCAGGAACCCGGGATGGCATCACCGCTATCCAAATGGACATCAAGATCGCTGGTATCCCCTCAGAAGTCTTGAAAAAGGCACTGTACCAGGCAAAAGAAGCCCGGACACATATCCTGGATCATATGGGTGAAGAGCTTGCCACACCACGTAAAGAACTCTCTGAGTTGGCTCCGCAAATGGCCGTGGTTCACATTGATCCCGAGAAAATCCGCTCTGTCATCGGACCCGGTGGTAAAAATATCAAGGCAATCACAGCTGAGACTGAAGCCGATATCGATATCGAAGATTCCGGCAAGATTTCCATCTTTGCCCCGACTCTGGCTTCCATGGAAAAGGCCAAGGAAATGGTCCTCTACTATGACCAGAAACCAGAGCCTGGCAAGAACTACCTCGGTACTGTTCGAAAAGTTCTGGAAGTCGGAGCACTGGTCGAAATTTTACCTGGTCAGGAAGGTATGCTGCATATCTCCCAGCTTGATTTCGAGCGGGTGGAAAGAGTTGAAGACGTTGTTCAACTTGGTCAGGAAGTATGGGTCAAGTGCATCGCCCTTGAGCCTGGCGGACGTATCCGTCTGTCCCGCAAGGCATGGTTGATGGAAGAAGCCGGACAGGAAGTCAACCTGGATGACTTCAAACGTCCAGCTCCTCGTGGCGGAGATCGTAACGATCGTCGTGAGAATAATCGCGGACGCCGCGATAACAACCGCGGGCGCCGTTAACCCCAGCCCCTAAGAGACCCACGCCCCATTTCGACAAAGTTGAAATGGGGCGTTTCCTTTTCAGTCTCAAATTTAAAATCATTTTTTCAGCCCCCCTCTTGCACACCGCAATTAAAACAAGCATTTCATAGCCCCTGCCAATAGACGAAAGCGTTCTCTCATGGTATTTTTCTGTGAAAGGAGGAGTCCTATGGCGGAGGTAGTGATTTATGGTAAACCAGCTTGTCCACATACCCAAAAAGCATTGAATGCCTACCCTGAAGCAGAATTCAGGGATGTTCTCGCCTCTTCCCAATTTTTGGAAGAATCATTGCATTTTTCAGGTGGTCAGCGGCGAATCCCTGTTATCCTCAAGAACGGTGAACCTTCAATCGGTTTCAATGGCGGCTCATGACATATTTAAAATATCTAATTCGCTGGGTAGCGAATAAAAAGCGGTCTTTCCCATTCGGAAAGACCGCCTTTTTAATCCTCAAAATACCGAAAAAGCGCTAACTGACGAGTATGCCGGCATACCCTACGACTTGTGCCAAATCACCGGTAACATCACCCGATGTTGTATAGCCGACCAATTCTCCTGAGTGAGCTCCTAATACACGAGCCGCAACTAACCCACATGTCATAGGCAGAACACCGCACATGGAAATACGTTTTTCCCGCACTGTGGTAAAAAGGGCGAGCGGGTCTAACTCCACACACGCTTCCAAGGCCATGGAATCCATTTCCTGGGCTTTTTCGTGTGAAATATAATGGCTCATATCTGAACTGACAATGATTGATACAGGGCGTTCAAATGCCTGAATGACGTCTCCAATGGTCCGACCAATCTCCTCCATTGCCTCAAATCGATTGGCGGAAAGAGCGATAGGAACGAACGTTGTATCAGGATTCATATGCTTGAGAAAAGGCAAAACGACTTCCAACGAATGCTCTCCGATATGTGCTTCTGTATCCGCTGAAAGCATGGAATTACTTTCTAGCAAAACTGTTGCCAGACTTGTATCAATAGGAACATTTCCACCAGGAATAGCCCATTCGCCTTCAGGCCACAGGGAAAATTGTTTTCCTCGCCCCGTATGATTCGGGCCAAGAAGCAAGACAGTCGAGGCAAGAGACGCAGTCCCTAATGTCTGCCCACAAAGAGCGCCTGAATAAACATATCCGGCGTGAGGTACCATTGCCAGGATTGTCGGTTCTGTTCGTCTGACAGCACCAGACAAATAACCGTCCAATACCGTGTTCAATCTTGTTGGATCAGCTTCGTAAAAACGTCCAGCGACAACAGGCTCTCTGTGCATGTATCCCTCCGTTTTCCGGTATTCGAATTATTGAGGGGCAGGTGCGTATTGCTGCACCTGTTGCTCAAGGGCATAAGAATCCAAAGCGGATTGAGCCAACTGCGCCTGAAGTGTCTCTGGTTTCTTTTCTATAATGTCTTCAAGCAACTGCTTCCATTCGTCAATAGCCCCGGCTTTACGATAAATTCTTGCCAGTTTAAAGCGAGTAGAAGCCCACTCCGGGTTATCCACATCGATATAATTATCATACTCTTTGGCCCATTTGAGAGCCTCGGAATACCGTCCAGAGCGCTCGGTAGCATAAATGGACATCAAAACGGCATCCTTGATCTTCTCTGGATCGCCACTGGTTTGCAACAACAAAGAAAGCGCCTCCTGGGCATAGACAAACACCTTACGAAGGTCCTGACGATCCATTGCAGCCTTGGCCATGTAGTACATCGCATAGGCGCGGAAGGCAGGAGCCACCTTCATGTCCTTGGCAAGATCAGCCCACATGGCAAGAGCCTTATTCGCTTCACCAAGATTCTGAAGCGACATGGCGCGGGCATAGTCTAGCTGTCTGAGCTGCGCAGGCTTGAGTTTCCAATTTTTCTTTGCCATGGCGACCAAATCCGCAATCTCTGACCATGCAAGTTGATCGAGATAGATATTGACAGCAAGTCCCAGAGCTTCTTCTGACAATTCAAGGCGCTGCTTTTGAGTCAAAAACGGCTTGATAAGTTCAAGGGCTTTTTCCGGCTGACCGACTTTCCAATAACTTGTTGCAACATTCAACCGTGTTGAGTCATCAACCTTGGTATCTTTCTTTCCGATGAAGTCATACGTTTCCCAATACCTGACAACCCGACCGTAACGCCCTTCCTCCACCATCCCCGGAACGGCCAAGGCAAAAACTGAATCTCCCAATTTTCTGGCACGATCAATCAAAGGACTCGCAGGATATTTATCAATAAAATCCTGCGCCGCAGCCAGTGCTTCTGGATATTTCTTATTAAAGGCATACCACATGGCAAGTTTCAACTGCGCTATGGGAGCCAGAGGACTCTGAGGATGTTCTTCAACAATCTCTTTGTATATATTCTCCGGCCGCTTATTGTAGGGTCTATCAAAGACCGTCGCCATTTCAGACATAGCCGGTTCATCATAAATGCCCTCTTCCGCCAAACGCATTTTTGAGACCAACCCACCATCTTTATCCGGGAAATCCTTCACTGCCTTTTGATAAATCTGCTTGGCGGCGTCCTGCTCCTTCTCCCGAATGTAGATATCACCGATCTGCGCAAGGACAATATCTGCGCCTTCAGCTTCGGGATTCAGGTTGTAATATGTAAAATAATGATTTTTGGCTTGTTCCCACTTTTTGAGCTTCATTTCGACGCCACCAGCCAAACGCAGGAATTGGGCATTTTCCATGTAATAATCCGGCCACCGTTTATCGATGTAATCAACAATCTGAAAAGCCTGATCAGTAAAGCCTGTGCGATTAAGTGAGTCTGCCAGATAATAGGCTGCGGGCTTAACCAATTCGTGTTCAGGATATGTCTGGATTAAATATTGGAACTGATCGGCTGCTTTTTTATAATCACCTTTTTTATAGTAGTATTCACCCCAATAGTAGCTGATAGATGGAATATTATCATCATCCGGGAATTTATCCTGTAAAATCTTAAAATATGCCTTGGCTTCCGGGAAATTGCCCACCTGCAAATTAAGCAAGCCGAGATTAAGCAGAGCACGGGGTAATCGAGTTGAACGCAAATTGGAGTTCATTGCTTCAATAAAAGACTGAGAAAGCTCATCATAATGAGCTTCTACATCATCACTGTGGACCTGTTTTTTGATGTCAGCTATGGCATAGAGAGTCTCTTCACGAACATCGTCAGGAACTCCAGGCTGCTTGAGAATATCTTCGAACATGGTCAACGCATTTTCCAATGCACCATTAAACATCATGGATTGAGCTTCGTACAATTTGTCCCTGATGGCCTGCAGACGAGCCTCTTCAGCCAAAGTTGCGTTGCTCGCCTCCACTCCATCCCGCCCTTGGATATCTTGACCAGAAAGACCTTGGTCTGTTCCATTTTCAACCTTAGCTTGAGGATCAATGGCCTCGACAGATTGGTTCTCTGCCGAAGGTAAGGGTCTTCCTTCTTGAAGTGCCATCTGCTGTTGAATTGTCAGATTTTCAGCAGAAGGAGCGACACTTTTACTGGCCTCAGCAATCTCCTCTTGCGTGGGTTGTGGTGGAGGAGCGCCCTCAACCACTGTCGGGGGCGGAGATACTCGAACACTTTGCCCACCTGAAGGAGGTGCAATGGTAACAACCACTCCACCTTCTGGAGATATCTCGGCCCCTTCTATCGGTTGAGCACCCTCATTGACAGCTCGTTTCTGCTGTATATTCCCCGAATTTTCCACAGGTGGAGCAATGGAAATCCCAACTCGCCCATCCTGATTCGGGGAATCGGGCGGAGGTCCAATATTCATGCTGACCTGCCCATCTCCATCAGTTGCAACACGGGGTTGTGCCGGAGGACCCTCTATAACCGCCCTTTCAGAAACATCCGCAGGAGGTGTCACTTCTGGCTCAGGCGAAGCTTCTTGAGACTGAGGTAAGCGAATCTTAACTTGTACAGGGCCCCCTTCCGGCCTTGCCTGGCTTTGCGATTGTGTTGGATTTGCCGTTGGCAAAGGAATACGCGTCTCGGACGAATCCACAACAACATCTGGACTGACTCTGTTAACAGCCTGCGAACCGGAGTCTCCTGACTGAGAAGCATTGTTCGGCTGACTTGCTTCAGGCTGGGAAGTTCCAGGCGGGGACACCTTGGTTCGTACCGAGTAAGGGACCGAAAAAAAAGGCTGGCGTTCCTCTGATTCTGGCGGCAAATCAACTTCGCCCTGAGGCTGAGTAGGACGAGACTGTGCTGCTTGTTCTCCAGCCCCTGCAACAGGCTGGCTTGAAGGAGAATTCGATGCTAAACTTGATTGTTCCACCTGAATTTCCGGCTGAGATGATGACCTTTGGGGAGACGATTGAGCAGCAATCGAGTCTGAAGACTTGGTCGCTGTATCCGTTCCCTGTTGTGAGGTAGGAGCCTTCCATCGTGCCCCATAAGCATCACGATAAACTTGTACAACAAATTCGGATTTTCCTGGAGATGGCACCTTGATAAAACCGAAAGCATTGGTGGATGTCACCAATTCGACGCCATTTTGTGTTGCGCGCATGGATTTCACAACCATTCCAGGGAAATCTTTGCTCGATGGCTTGGATTCGGCTTGCCACACTTCTTGTGGTATATTTACCGAGATGGCCTCAGGACCGGAACGGCGTACCGAAATATTCGATAAACTATCTGAATCAAAAGAAAAAATAAATTTTTCTACATTTGCAGAGGAAGTAGAATTGACACGTAAAGCAGATGCAGGGGATGCATGGAACACCCCGATCAGAAAGGCCAGCAGTATGGGCCAGAGTGGATTATTGGCACTTTTCACAGTCACATCGAGCAGTTATGCAATTGTCGTGCAATCGGACACAAATTCAAGCCCGCTATCCTCTGCCTTTTTATAACAAGCCCCTCTTTTTCAATTTTTCAATCAGGGTTGTCCGCTTGATTCCAACCAATTCAGCAGCTTTATTTTTGATCCCATCCGACCTTTCCAGCGCTTCGGCAAGAAGGCGTCCTTCTATAGCCTCCAGAAAATCCTTCAACTTGAGTTCCTTGTCCGTCATATCCTTGAGTGTTGGCCAATCGAACCCGACAGACCGAGCTGGCTGAATCTCTTCCATTTTCTTGAGCGGCTTTTCTCCGATATCCAAAAAGATTTTCTCAGGTAGATCTTCCGGCATGACGCTTGACGCATCACAAAGAATAGCGAGGCGTTCCATGAAATTTTCCAACTCACGTACATTGCCAGGCCATGAATAGGTCAGAATTATTTCCGCTGCCTGCTCCGAAAGCCTCATTCTTTTACGAGCCTTTGCCTTGCTCTGCTCTTTCAAAAAATGATCTGCTAAAAGAAGTATATCGTTGCCACGCTCTCTCAATGGCGGCAAATGCAAAGGTATGACATTGAGCCTGTAATATAAATCCTCGCGAAACCGTCCCGCTTTCACTTCACTCTCAAGATCACGATTGGTCGCGGCAACAACGCGGACATCAACCTTCTTGATAGTAATCCCACCAACCCGTTCGATTTCCTTCTCTTGTAATGCCCGAAGAATCTTAACCTGAAGACTAAGATCCATTTCCCCAATTTCATCCAGAAAAATAGTCCCGCCATCTGCCAACTCAAATCGGCCAGGACGAGAGCGAATGGCGTGGGTAAAAGCGCCCTTCTCATGCCCAAACAGTTCTGACTCCAACAATTCCTTAGGAATAGCACCGCAGTTGATAGGCACGAAGGCTCCATCCCTGCGCTCACTATTGTGATGCAGGGCGCGAACCAATAATTCCTTTCCTGTGCCGGATTCACCGGACACCAAAACAGTACTATCCGTTGGAGCCACCTTGCCAAGGACTTTGAACACATCGGCCAAGGCCGAACTGTCCCCGATGATCCCGTCCAGATTCAGTGCCATTTCCCCTCCAAAGCCGCATGATTATTTTCTTTAAAATTGGATCCTACGACCGACTATTTCTTTAATATATATCATCCCTGTCAACAAAATGACGCCATGTCAACGATTCGAGATAAGTTTCTCAAAAAGAACCTAAAAACAACGTGGATAGAAGGATAAAAATGACACCTGTGAAGCAATCAAGGCCCCAGCTTTCACAGGTAAATTCAAGGAAGAGTCTCAAGAGCCATATTGAAACGGGTCACAACCTCGTCAGGGACAGCAAGACTAAACATGACATACCGTAAATTGCCCATAGGGATATCATCAAGTGATACGGAGAGAAACAAATCCGTAGAGAACTGCTCCTGCTGAACAAGGACATCCTTCTCTTCCGGTGCGACCAACATGTAAGTAAAACGCTCTGCGACAAGCATACGCAACAATTGTCCAAAACTGCCAACAACATTGGTAACGGTTGATACATTTTCCTGAATCAACGAGTCCACATGAAATCCGTATGAATACCCATCAAGGCGCCCAAGCACCATTTCTTCTTTATTGAGGAGGTCGGCTAATGAAGTCACCCCCGAAAAGAATCTTGTATTTTTGGACAGGGCGAGAGCTTCCAAAGGTCTATTTTCATATATCGGATTTGAGAATTTGGCATAGTGCATACGACTCGGAGTTTTGAACCACCCCAATGAAGCAACCTGCTCAGTACCATGCATCACCTGCAAGATACGTTTAGCAGGCATTGATTCATAAACCGGAAGTATATCCGCCAAATGGAAAACAGCATCGACCTTCTTGAAAAGAAAACCATCAGGCTCGCCACGCGAATTGGTGAAATAATAAGGTGGAAATTCGAGATAATATACTGTCAATACTTTTCGAATCTCACCTGCGGCACAAAAAAGTGGCATTGCCGAAAGACAGAAGCAACACAAAATTATCATTCCGAAACGAGCCATCCCTCCCCCCGATATATAAAAAAAGCCCGGTAAAACCGGGCTAGAATAACATATAAAGAGACACTCCGACAGAGAACCAAATCGGGCAGGAGGAAGACAGATTCTTCCCTCTTAAAGAGAATTTTCCTCTTGCTTTTTCAAGAGTCTATCCATACCCAAAAGTTCAAACTGTTCCGGTGTTCGAGCCCGGCACGACCAAGCTTATCAAAGAGTGTCCATTATAGCGACTCTTGACGACGCAGAATTTCCTTTGCCGGAATCAAGGCTGTGGCAGCTGCACCGACGATATTACCGGCCACTCCAGGACCATCTCCAGCCACAAACAGTCCTTGCACCGATGTTTCCAGATGCGCTTGGGTGTCAACTTGTGTGGCAAAGAATTTGATCTCCGGTGCATAAAGAAGTGTTTCATCATTGGAAACACCCGGTACAATATTATTAAGTTGTTCCAGACCGTCCATAAGATTGGTCACAATCCTCTCAGGCAAAGCCATCGCTATGTCACCTGGAACAACATTCTTCATGGTCGGTTCAATATACCCGTTACCGATACGATCCCATGTAGAACGACGTCCACGGCGTAAATCACCAAATCGTTGCAAAATAGGCTTTCCACCACCAATGAGTGTGGCAAGTCGGCCAATGGATTCTCCGTAAGCTTGGTTATCTTCCACAGGATCATTAAGAACAACCTTGGACAGAAATGCGAAGTTGGTGTTCTCGGATTTGGTATTCATCAGCGCATGCCCATTCACACAGACAAAGTCCTGATAATTTTCCAGTGCGACAAAGCCACCGTAGTTGGTACAGAATGTCCGTGTTTGGTCGTCATACTTATTAGTTCGAACAAAAAAGGTCGGATCGTAAATGACAGAACAAAGATCCTGCATGATTTCGTTATGCACCTCGACCCTGACACCGACTTCAATCCCACGTTGGGAGACTTCAATACCGTGCTGTCGAACCAGGGAAGCGACCCATTCTGCACCAACCCGGCCGGGAGCAAGAATGACACTCTTTGCCGAATATGTCTGTTTTTTGGTAACAACACCTGTCACTTGGCCGTCTTGGACGATGATATCCTTCACATCCTCAGACGTGTGAAAATCAACGCCCTTATCCCGAATATAATCTGCCATGGCCGCGATATGACCAGGTAAATTATCACTCCCGAGGTGTTTCTGCTTGATTACAAGTAAATCGATACCATGCTTCCGGGCATCCTTTCTGATTTCCTTGGCTTTATCCATATCGGTGGGAAAGACTTGTCCATCCATCATGAATTGGTTAAAGATTTCCTCGGTTTCTTCAATGAGAGCGACAGCTTCGGAAGCACCGACAAACTGAGTCAAATCAGTTTTGCCGAGCTTGTGGATGAAATTAAGCTTACCATCTGAAAACAGACCAGCTCCTCCGACTCCACAAAGAATATTGCACGGACGGCATTTGATGCATTCCTGATCCCCGGAAAGTGGGCAGTCCCGTTTTAAAGGACTCTTCCCTTTGTCTATAAGCAAAACATCGAGATCGGAATGTTCACTCAGGTAATAGGCGGCAAACAGCCCTGCTGGGCCGCCACCGACAATAATTACGTCATAATTGGTTTTAACAGTCTTTTCAGTCATAATATCCTCTCTGGTCTACGCAAGTATGGCCCGCTCTGATGCCTCCAAAAACGGAGCGCGCGCAGACGGGCCATTATTGACCATAAGATATAAAATAAGAATCTGTCAACCCAGAGCTTCACGCAAGCATAGTAAAAAGGTGCCCGATCATTTCTTCCGATGCTCGAAGGGCGTTCACATTGGCGGGAAAGCCCCTCTGGGTCATAATCATGTTGACTCCCACAGTGCCAATATCTGTACGTACCACTTCCCCTGCACCAGGACTAGAGGCCGCATTCTCACGAATGGCCCCCACACGCACATCTTGTCCTTGAGGCCCGGTCTCTAAAAATCCCGAGGAAGCATGAAAACCCTCAGTGTTTACATTGGCGATATTATTGGCTGTTACCTGATGAATGGTTGCCAGAGCAGATAAGGCCGAAGTATTGCTTTCGGACATGAAGACTCTTCTCCTCTCTTCATAAAAATGATTTTATAGAAAAGATAAGATCTGACGGCTTTCCTGACAAGCTTTCTCAACGAACCAGCTGAGCTGGCCAGACAAGAATAAAGGCCTTTTCAAGACCAAAGAGAGTGTTGACTACTTTCCTGATCTCAAGGCTGATATCTCGATCTGCACTGACAAGGTAGGAGATATTCTCCTTGGACACCACTCCTTCTGGATGAAGTGATCCACCCAGCGAAGGACCAAGCTCTGAATATCCACCCGCCAGCATAATCATCTCAGCACGAAAGGTATTCAATGCAGGAGAATTCTCTCCGCCCTCTCCCTGCTTCACGGGAAGCACTACAAAATGCACGAAAACAGATGTATTGCTGCCCGCGCAGACTTTATGAGGAATGACCATCAGCACACAGAGAGTGCAGAATATCAAAGGAACAAGATATTTCATCAGACATCCTCCACGACGTTAAAATCACGGATTCTATCTTAATGGTAAACCACATCTTGTCCTCTTACGCAAGTGAAGCGCTTTCGATAACTGCGAACGCCGAATGGTTGTGGATTGATTCAAAACTTTCAACTTCGACTTTATACCAGTGAATCTGCTCATGTTCTGCCAATCCCTTAGCCGCTTCGCGAACCACGTCTTCGACAAAGGTTGGATTGGCAAAAGCTGTTTCGGTGACGTATTTTTCATCTTCCCTTTTGAGCAGAGAATACACCTGACACGAGCCGGACCGCTCTCCTATTTCGATAAGATCTTCCAGCCAAACAAATCCATTGAAACGAGTACGGATACGGACTTCAGCTCGCTGGGAGTGCGCCCCTTCGTTCGAAATAGCTTTGGAACAGGGGCAAACGGTCATGACCGGAACATCAGCTCCCAGAGTAAAAGTGAGCTTCCCCTCCTTGAGCATGCCATCCACACGACAGGTATAGTCCATCAGACCGTTGGCTCCGCTTACAGGAGAGTTACGACGAAGGAAAAAAGGAAAAACAAAGCGGACATGAGCACTCCGAGCCTGAAGTCGAACCACGATATCGTCCAACAATGACCGAAAGGAATTGTAATCAAGTTCGCCGGACCAATGCTCCAGAGCTTCAATAAACCGGCTCATGTGTGTTCCCTTGAACTCGGCCGGCAAATCAACGGAGAGCGAGACCTCGGCAACAGTGTGCTGGATGCCGGACTCTCTGTCTCGAACAATGATAGGTAATTTCAGCCCCTTCACCCCAACTCTATCGATGGGCATGGCAATAGCTGCCTGATGTTTTTGTACGTCTTCCATATATACAGTAATCCTTGTCTCGCGGCCTCGAATGAGACTTCCATACCTCTTGCGCACACATGGCGAGGTAGAAAGTGTATCCTCATAAAACAGACCAAGGGTAAACTTTTATTAAATCAGGTCCTTTCCGGTGGTCGTCAAGGCAAGATTGCCGTGCTTGACACCTTTGGTGGAAATCAATTTCTGCCCAAGTGTCTTGATGGTATCGGCTTCGCCCTTGAGAATAATGACTTCCAGACAATTATAGTGATCGAGATGAACATGCAACGAGGACTGGATGACATTGTGATGCTCGTGCTGAATCTCAGTCAATCGTTGAGACAGGCCGGATTTATGGTGGTCATAAACAAGAGTCAATGTCCCTGCAAGGTCTCCTTCAGCCTCTTCCCATTCCCGCTGAACAAGAGTCTTTCTGATGAGATCGCGAATAGCCTCTGAGCGGGTCTGGTAGCTTCGCTCATCGCAGTGTTCATCGAATTTCTGCAATAGGTCCGAATCCAGCGAAACTCCAAATCGTATTGTCTTTCCCATACATCCCTCCACATTAAGGAATTGTTATTTCCCAGAGATTGACCGTGGCATTCTGCCCACACAAAGCAACCTTTTCCACAGTCAACTTTTTCGGCAAAAAACCTTCTGCATCCAGAGCATCCCATACAGGACGAGAGACCGTGCGGACAGGCTCTCCAATCCAGATTTTCCCCCCCGGAGCAAGGGCATGACGGAAGAGGCGGATCAACGGCTGAAAAAACCGTTTTTCATACAAGATGTCACCACCCCAAATAAAATCAAAAGCTCCTTCCGCTATTGCAGGCGCACGCCAGTCCATAAGCAGCCAAAGAGGTTGTGGCACGGCATTCAAAGCGGCATTATGCCGGGCGAAAAGGACAGCTGGCCATTCATAATCAAAGGCCACGACAGAAGCTCCCACCGAACTTGCTATCATTCCGGTCAGACCAAGCCCGCACCCCATATCGAGACATGCTTTTCCGGCAAGCCTCTGCTTGTTTCTAAAAATATGACGTCCAAGGAGGACGCTTGCAGGCCATACTTCCGCCCAGTAGGGGAGACGCTCATCATCGCCAAGATCAGCTTCCTCCATGCATTCCCAGAGCGCTTCCATGTCCGCTGCCCGATCAAGAAGCCAGACACGCCCTTCAACCTCGACTTCCACGCGGGAACCCGGGTCAGGAACACTGAACCTATGAAAGGCTTCTGAATCACCTTGTTTTTTACACATAACGTTGAGCAAAGCTACTCTCGCCCAGTGCTACAGTCAACCTGATTCGTAGTACTCCCGATATCTCAATGAACGATAGCGTATAACTGAAGCAATTCTCAAAAAAATTTATTCATCTTTATTTATAGTGAGTTGTATTCAAACCAAGCAAAATCGCCATTTTATTGACGCTTTGCCTTGCCTTTTTTGTTTCAAGATTCAAGAAGGAGGAAAGCGTCATTTTTTTTACTATTTCCAACATTCTTTGTGCATGTTAATGAGTTTTGATTAATCATGTTTTACAGCCATTTCTTTTGCCAACAAGGAGCACCGATATGATTCCCGATGATCTCAAGTACACAAAATCTCATGAATGGGTTATGGTAGAAGGCGATATTGCAACGGTCGGCATTACTCACTTTGCTCAGGAACAATTGGGTGATCTGACTTTTGTGGAACTGCCCGAAGTGGGAGATACCTTCGAAGCCGGCACGGAGATGGGGTCCGTGGAATCTGTCAAAGCAGCCAGCGAAATTTACGCTCCCGTTACCGGCGAAGTTGTCGAAGTCAACGAGGAACTCGAAGACGCTCCGGAGAATGTGAATGAAGAACCATACGGAGACGGCTGGCTCCTGAAATTCAAGATCAAAGGAGAGCCTGATAATCTCCTTGATGCCGAGGCATATACCTCCCTAGTTGAGTCCGAACACTAGAACGCTTTTTAGGCCGGGACATCAGTTTCGGCCTTTTTTTCTCACAGACAAGCTAGGCTGCCACTGGCCGATGACTGTCGGAAGAACCATACAAGGTTCCAGCGTCACTCCGACGCAAAGGGAAGCATTCCTTTTTCCGCCATAGGCACATGGAAGCCGTAAGGAAAACAATATGCCATACGTTCCCCATACCGAGGACGAAGTACGGCAGATGCTAGCAACTATTGGCGTGGATTCCGTGGAAGATCTCTTTGCCGAGATCACCGAGGACATGCGCCCGAAAAGCTATGATCTGCCCGCCGGTTTAAGTGAAATGGAAGTATTGAGTAAGCTGGAGTCCATGGCTGCAAAGAATGCCACGGATCGGGTAAGCTTTCTGGGGGCAGGTTTCTACGACCATTACATTCCCGCAGCAGTGGATGCGCTGACCATGCGTGGCGAATTCTACACCGCCTATACTCCCTATCAACCCGAAGCATCCCAAGGGACACTTCAAGCCATTTTCGAATACCAGACAGCAGTAACCCGTTTATTGGGGATGGATTGTGCCAATGCCTCGGTCTACGATGGCGGGACCGCTCTGTACGAAGCGCTGATGATGGCCGTACGTAAAACAAAACGGCGCAAGATTATCGTTTCAGAAGCCCTGAACCCAATCTATCGGGTCATGCTTGGTTCCTATACATCCAATCTGGATATGGAATTCGTAACCGTCCCGCACAAGGATGGCATGACCGACATAGAGGGACTCAAAACCGCCATTGACGGCGAGACAGCTGCCCTCCTCGTGCAAAATCCGAACTTTTTCGGTTCCATCAATGACTTTACCGACCTGTTCACTGTATGCCGGGAGAACAAGGCCGTATCCATCATTTCATCATACCCGGTCCTGCAAACCCTGCTCAAGACCCCGGGAGACATGGGAGCCGACATAGCGGTAGCAGAGGGACAATCCCTGGGTCTACCGCTCTCATTCGGAGGCCCATATCTTGGCATCATGACCTGTACCAAGAAAATGGTTCGCCAGATGCCGGGACGTATTGTTGGCCGTACAGAGGACTCCCAGGGCCGTACCGGGTACGTGCTGACCCTTCAAGCGCGAGAGCAACACATCCGCCGCCAGAAGGCGACCTCAAATATCTGCTCCAACCAGTCCCTGTGCGCCTTACGTGCTCTTGTACACATGTGTGCCTTGGGCGAACTCGGCATGAAACGGGCTGCCCGACTGTCCATTGAACGAGCACATATATGCGCCGAACGCCTCACCGCAATCGATGGCGTGGAAATGCTGACCAAAGGACCATTCGGCAATGAATTTGCCCTCAGCCTCCCGGTCAACGCCTTTGATGTCATAGCCAAGCTCACCGCTCGTGGTTTCGTCCCCGGCTTCCCTCTCGGCAAATACTATGCGTCCCTCGAAAACGGATTGCTCGTGGCCTGTACGGAAAAGACCAATGAAGAACAAATCGGCATCTTCGCCGAGATGCTCAAAGGAGCACTCATATGAAGACCATATTCGATAAATCAGTTGCCGGGCGCGAAGGCTGCTGGCCTTGCGAAGGAATGGCGGAAGAGGCCTATATTCCCTCGGAACTGCTGCGAAGCGGCGAAATAGGTCTCCCTTCAGCATCCGAATTGGACGTAGTGCGACATTTCACTAAACTTTCCCAGCGTAATTTCGGTGTGGATGGGAATTTCTACCCTTTAGGGTCCTGTACCATGAAGTATAACCCTAAATTTACCGAAAATGCCGCTGCCCTTCCCGGTTTTACCCGGTTACATCCTGTTTTGCCCCAACTCCAGGGAGCTGGTGGATTGTGCCAGGGCGCACTTGAAGTCATGTACGAGACAGAATCCCTGCTATCCGAATTGACAGGGATGTCCGCATACACCCTGCACCCCATGGCCGGAGCCCACGGCGAGCTGACCGGAGTCATGCTCATGGCTGCCTACCACAAGGACAAAGGGAACAAAAAAACCAAAATCATTGTCCCCGACTCGGCGCATGGAACCAACCCCGCGTCAGCTGCCATCGCAGGATATGAAGTCATCAGTATCGAGTCACGCGATGGCATCGTGGACCCAAAGGCCTTGGCCGAAGTGCTTGATGACCAGGTGGCGGGAATGATGATGACATGCCCCAATACATTGGGTCTGTTTGAAAAACATCTTCCCGAGATTGTCAGGATGCTCCGGGAAGTTGATGCTTTGCTGTACTATGACGGCGCAAATCTGAATGCCATCATGGGCAAGATGCGCGTTGGTGATGTCGGTTTCGATATTGTCCACTTGAATTTGCACAAAACCTTTGCCACCCCTCACGGCGGAGGTGGTCCGGGTTCTGGTCCGGTTGGCGTCAGCGAGAAGCTGGTCCCCTACCTTCCCATTTCTCGCGTTGCGAAACAGGAGGACGGACAGTTCTTTCTTGATTACAATTATCCAAAATCCATCGGCTACATTTCGCCATTTTACGGAAACTTTGGTGTTGTGCTGAGAGCCTACGCCTACATCCTGCGCCTCGGTGGTCCGGGGTTGGCTCGCGCCACGGAAAATGCGGTTCTGGCCGCCAACTACATGCGAAAACGACTGGCCGATCATTTTGAGGTGCCATACAACCGCATCTGCATGCATGAATTTGTCGCCAGCGCATCGGCCCAAGCCGAAAAAGGCATCCGGGCGCTTGATATAGCCAAGGCTCTTCTGGATAAAGGACATCATGCGCCGACGGTATACTTCCCGCTCATTGTTCCCGAATCAATTATGATCGAACCCACGGAAACCGAAAACAAGGAAACCTTGGACGCATTCATTGATGATCTCATTGATATTGTCACAATGGTGGATACAAACCCGGATGCCATCCATGCCGCTCCTGTCACGCTTCCCGTAACAAGATTGGATGAAACCAAAGCCGCCCGCTCCATGGAGCTGACCGATGACTTATGATCTGATTGTCATAGGCGCTGGTCCCGGAGGATTTGATGCAGCTGTGGCTGGTGCCGAAAAAGGCTTGAAGGTTGCACTGGTCGAAAAAAAGCTTCTTGGCGGTACCTGCCTCAACTGGGGATGCATCCCGACCAAACTTTGGCTGGGGGCGACGACGGCCATTGACGAATTGCATAACCAGGCGAAAATGAAAGTCGCATCTGGAGAAGTAAGCATTGCCTTTCCAGCACTCCAGGCACGGGTGCAGAAACACCTGGCCGGAACGCGCAAGGCCATGGGGGCACAGCTCAAGAAACTCGGCATCGACCTGCTCGAAGGGATCGGAACCCTGAAAGGCACAGGAGAAATCTCAGTGGCAACCAAGGATGGGAAAATCACTGCCACGTACAAAGACCTGATCATTGCCACAGGGTCACAACCACTTTTCTTCCCTGGCCTCGAGCCGGATGGAGAGTGCATTCTTGATTCAAACATGTTCCTTGGTGTGGAAGAGATGCCCTCTTCACTCATTGTTGTCGGGGCAGGTTTCATAGGGATAGAAATGGCACAGGTTGCACACCGCATGGGTGCCAAAGTAACACTTATTGATGCCATGGATCGAGTTGCTCCATTGGAAGACCCTGAAGTTTCCAAGGCGCTTCAATCCACATTCAAACGCTGGAAATGGGACGTTCTCCTTGAAAAACGCGTGGCCGGAGTCCAAACTATTGATGGCAAGGGCGTTCTAACGCTCGATAACCGCGACAAGATCGAAGCGGACCTGATCCTTGTGGCAGTGGGCCGTGGCCCTGTTACTGGCGGCATGGCATTGGCGGAAGCTGGAGTTGAACGACAATTCAACAAGATCGAGGTTGACGAAAACCTTCAGGCAGCCCCCAATATCTATGCTATCGGTGACGTAAACGGCATCATTCAGTTGGCCCATGCAGCTTCTCATCAGGCACATTATGTTGTCTCTCGCATTACAGGCAAAACCGATCTGCCATATGAATCAGGACCGGTCCCCAGCGTGCTCTATGGCGCGCCGGAAGTCATGCGCGTAGGGTTGACAGAGAATGAAGCATTCCTTTCCGATTATGAAACGACGGAAACCTCAAAAGCTCAACTGGCAGCCAATCCCATGGCTCAGGCACACGCGGCCACACAGGGATTTGTCAAGGTTGTCTGGTCCAATGGTACAGTTGTCGGCATTACGGCGGTGGGACATGATGTATCACGACTCTGTGTGGCTGCCACCATGATCGTCCAACAAGCCTGGACCGCAAAAGATATCCACAAGACCATTTTCCCGCACCCGTCCCTGGACGAGTCGCTGCTGATGGCACTCAAAGCTGAAAGGAAGAAAACAGCATGATCATCGATATCTTGAAGAACGCATCTGACTATGTCGCCCTCAATCCCCACTTTGCCAAAGCATTCGCCTTCCTCAACCGGGAAGACCTTGCCGATCTCGAAGTCGGCAGACATGACGTAGACGGTCAGAATGTCTACGCTGTCGTTGCCAAAGGACACGGTCGTAAAGCCGAGGAAGCGCTCATCGAGACTCATGATCACTATATTGATATTCAATTTGTACTGCGGGGAACGGACTCCATCGGATGGAAAGCGCGACACGACCTGGGACCAACAATCCAGGCTTCAGACCCACGCAGCGATGTGGACTTCTATGAAGATCCACCCACACATTGGACAGACATTACGCCGGGTATGCTTGGCATATACTTCCCGGAAGACGGTCATATGCCGATGATCTCGGAAGGAGAACTTCACAAGGTTATCGTGAAGGTGGCCATGAAGTAACATCAACTCAAGGCGCATGTCATATATCAGGACCAGATGTTCAATGAACATCTGGTCCTGTTTTTTTGTATAATCAAAGAATATTCTCCTATTCACAGCCTGGTGTCATTTTTTTATCCCCCACCTCTGGTTTCCCGGTTGGCTTCTTCAGCCCAAGCATGCTCTTCTGAGGCAATAATAAGGAAAGAATCATGCTGGAACGGATCAAACACTTCGAAGACAAAATTCACTATGAATTGGATTCATGGGACCATGATGAAGCGCTCAAGAGCGACGAGAAAGTAACGGTCACGGATACGCGATCAGCAGCCGCATACGTAAAAGGGTATATTCCCGGAGCACTCACACTCCCGCATCGTGACATGAATAATAAAACAAATGCAGAGCTGAATAGAGATACTGTCTACATCACAAATTGTGATGAATAGGTTGTCATGCCTCCACCAAAAGAACTTTGAATATGCCCCGCCTCTGCTTTCGGATCAGAGAACTTATCGGAGGCTTGGACTGATGGCAAAGAGACGGGTGCCCGACTTTAGCAAGCTCCATGGAAAAGACCATGCCCAGTGGCTGCGAATAAGAACATTAACAAGACTAGTGGACTGCGTATTCATCCGGTTCAGGAACAAAAAAACCGCCATGCATGGGCATTTCCAAGGCAAGAAGTCCCTCTATGGTCAAATCGGGGCCAACCCATATCTTGTTACTCGGTCTGAATCCTTTCACCAAGCGTTTGGCATGATCAAGTGATGTTGCTACCTGCTGAACATAATTAGCCTTGGAAAAGGTAAATTCAGCATCATGCGCCCAGTCCGGCCTGGGTTCATCCGTGGGCCATGAAATGGGATTCTTCAATCGCCAGATAACGGAATCAGGAGTGTGGGAGATCACGACTCCATCATCTATGCCCTGACAGGCCGGATTACCGCAATCACAGGTGTAGATAAAAAATTCACCAGAGATGGTGGACGATGTGACAAGTGCAACAGGGTCAACATACACATTGACCTCGTGCAAGTATTGGCCGTCCACAGAGAGGTTGAAGTCAAGATAGGCGTCATCGGGATGTTTTTCATCCAAAGACAGAGTTGCTGTTATTCTGATATCATTCATATATATGTGTTCCTTCAGTACTTCATAAGTCCATCAGCACGAAAACGGGCTGACGCGTCGCATTTAGCACACTTGAGACCGCACGACAACGACTCTCCCGAGTCAGCCGTTCCCCAGTAGTTCGTCTCTGACTAAAGCTGAATTGTAAGCGGCGTTGATAGCTGATTCTGTTAATGTTCCAGCCAGTTGAGGTCTCATCTTCGAGGTTAGAACAGGTAACTGGGAAACACCCTTGTCCGTGATCTGATCCAATGCTTCCTGCAAGGTGTCATCCATGGTAACCGTCACAAGCTCACGAGTAGCGAGATCATGGGCGATTATGAGATTCAACAGACCATCCTCATTCAACACTGCCCGAATATCGCGAAACGAAATGATGCCGGTCAAACGATTTTCCTCATCGACAACATGAAGGTATGGTGCGTTTTTGACCTTGAAGGTCCATACTATCTGCTCCAGAGGCATGGACTGGGGAATGGTCACAACCTCGCTGGTCATGACCTCCTTGACCATAATGTGTTCCAAAAGATGTCGTTCCCGCCCGGCCTCAATATCGATACCTCGCCGAAGCAAACGAGTCGTATAGATAGATGCCCGTCGGATCGTGGAATTCATGACCGTAGCCGTTATACAAGTAAGCATCAGCGGGAGTATGATCGAATAAGTCCCTGACATCTCGAATATTATAAGAATAGCGGTAATAGGCGCGTAGGTCGTCCCGGCTACCACGCCCCCCATCGCGACAAGTGCGTATGCGCCAGGAACAGCAGTCTGCCCTGGCAAAAGAGTATGAAGGACCAGTCCGAAGGCACCGCCAGTCATGCACCCCATAAACAGAGAGGGAGCAAAAATCCCCCCTGACCCTCCAGACCCCAAGGTCAGAGATGAAGCTAGAATCTTGACAAAAATAAGCATGAAAAGAGGCCACAAATCCATGGAATTTGTCAGGGCCATATTCATGGCACCATATCCCACACCAAAGACTTCCGGAAAGAGAGAAAAAACACAGCCGAGAAGTATGCCACCCAGTGCCGGTTTTATCCATTCCGGTATGGACATGGCATCAAACCAATCTTCGCACTGATATAAGATTTTTGTAAACGCCAATGCCACAAACCCGGTAAGAATACCTAATACCGGGTAAAAACAAAATTCCCATAACGAAACTATGGAATACTCCGGGATCTTGAAATGGGGAAAATCACCAAAATAATAGCGCGAGATAGTTGTCGCAGTCACTGAAGAAAGCACGACCGGAGAAAACTGCATGACTCCGAAGTCACCGATAATAATCTCCAATGCGAAGAGAACTCCCGCAATGGGAGCATTGAAGGTCGCGGCGATACCAGCAGCAGCTCCACAGCCAACCATGGTCCGCATATGTACACTCGGAACCTTGAACAATTGGCCGATGGAGGAACCGATGGAAGAACCGATCTGAACCATCGGCCCCTCACGTCCCACAGACCCTCCAGAGCCTATGGTAATGGCCGAAGCAAAAATTTTGGCAGCAGCCACTCGTTTTCGAATGCGTCCGCCCCGAAGGGCAATGGCCTGTATAACTTCAGGCACACCATGCCCCTTGGCCTCACTGGCAAAAAAATTCACAACCAAACCAACAGCCAGTCCGCCAATGCCAGGCATGACTATTTTCATCCACAGAGGCACTGTATCTGCCATATGGACCATGTCTTCGGTGTTCTGATAAAATAGCCACTGCATGAATTTGAGAATATATTTGAAAAGGACAGCGCCATACCCGGCAAGTATTCCGATCAGGATTGCAAGAAACAGGTACTGAATATTGGGTCGTTTGAGCCTTTCAAAAAGGGGTTCTCCACTATGCTCCGGCATGGATACTCCAGATTTCACTTGATATTCGCAGTTGACAAAGAGAGTGCCCGACATATCTCAACCTATCCGAGACTAACCCGAATCCGACATTAAGTGCAATGCAGCGACGCAACTTGAGCGAAACCGGGAAAAAAGGTACTCAGACCATCCGACCATTCATCACATACCAATGGAGACCATACATGCCTAAATATGATATTACGCCCCTGAAGCCTCAACCGGAATTCGACATGATGTATTTCCTTGAAATAGCAGGAGAAACTCGTGTTGATCAGCAGATCATGGACGATTTTGAACCATTCTGGGATACATGGGCAAAAGAAAGCCTCAAAGCATTCGAGTTGACCAACACTGAAGGTGAAGGGAAATTTCTTCTCATATTCCTTGAAGAAGACGTGGAAAATACTATCGAAGGGATCTGGCAGGACTCCCCGACACACGGGCTTCTCTTCCACAACCTTGCCATAGCCATGGTCATGAGCACGGCACAAGGTTTTGTTCCCGAACTCGGAGATGGACAATGTGCCCCCCTCCCTCGTCCGGGCGAAGGAGTTCTCGGTGCTTTCGCTGAACTGGGACTGACCTGGAATCAGGAAGGAACAGTCAACCGTAAATTCGCCGTCCTCACTCCCTACCCATATAATGGCGGCTGTGAAATCTGTTACATGAGCGAGACCTGTCCCAAGAGTACAGTCAAAGCCCAATAGGCAGCTTCTGGTTTATCCGGCGACTCATTTCCCTCTTTCACCCAACTCGGTTGGAAGCAATAATGAACTTCAGCAGGACACGAAAAACCGATGCTCAACACATATGCCATTGCGTGGCTCCCGATGGTTCTTTTCGCACTTCTCAATGGTGCGGCGAGGGACAAACTATACGGGCCTCTGATGTCCGAACTGCGAGCACACCAGCTTTCGTGCTTCACAGCAGTTTTGCTCTTTGGTCTGTATACACTTCTGCTCGAAGACCTTTGGCCCTTGAATTCTTCGGGTGAAGCACTCTGGGCAGGGATGATATGGGTGGCACAAACTCTCGTCTTTGAACTCGGTCTCGTCCTTTTTGTTCAGACGAATTCACTCGAAAGGGTTTTGCAGGACTATAACCTGATGGCCGGACGATTATGGCTCCTGGTCCTCGTGATCATAGGAATTCTCCCCTGGGCCGTCTTTACCTATTAAACCTGAAATGCTCGAAAGCCCCACTTGTTATGAGTGGGGCTTTTTTTACTTTGCCAATTCATTCGAAAGACACATGACATTCTTCCAAAACACTGTTTAGTTTAAAGAATATCAAAAATAGGCCAAATTCTGTGGTGCGGTCTTCCCTTTAAATAACGTTTCAACCTTGACTCGATCCTCGCCATTGATCTTTAATTCCGAAACATTCAGCACTGACCCGAGACCGCCGTATGTTTTGACTGCCCGGTCAATGAAATCAGCGTCAACAAAGGCGGCCTTCACAGTCACAACCCGCCCACCCCAACTCACAGACAAGGGCAACACAGGCTCGCGCTGCGGCGCAGCAGTGATACAATTTCCTGTCTTGACAAGCGCTTCCATCACCTGGTCAGGAAACATGCCACCAAGACGTCCCAATTGTTCTGCAAAAGCGGGCATAACAGCAATATAATAATAATGATCGATCTTGCAGGCAATGGATTTGCCCGGCATGTTGAAGATCCAGGGTTCCTCGGCAAATCCCTTACCGAGGGTTTGTTGCAGCCTTTCCACAATTCCGGTGTAGTCCTTCAGTGGCATGATAAAAGCTCCTTACGAGCTATAAAACCACACAATACACAGTTATTCAAGACGAACGGAGTGACAATCGCCTCCAGTGGAAAACTCCTTGAATCAATTTCATTGATCTTTCAGCTCACTAGGCACGCACTCCAAGCCTGCGGTCAAGAAGCAGAAGGTCGGCAATGGTCAGTGCCATCATCGCCTTGAGTACAGGATTGATGCGTGGGATCGCTGCAATGTCATGACGCCCTCCGATATTAATTCGTGTTGGCTCTCCATGGGTCGTCACAGTCTGCTGCTCGCGAGAAATGGACGGTATGGGCTTGATATAGGCCCTGGCTACAATATCCTGTCCCGAAGAAATTCCGCCTAGCACTCCACCAGAATTATTTGACAAGAATCCTTCAGGTCCGATGGCATCATTGTTTTCACTCCCCAAAGATCGAGCCGCCTGCATACCAGAGCCGATTTCGACACCTTTCACGGCCCCGACAGACATAAGAGCATGGGCCAGACGAGCATCAAGTTTGCCGAAAACAGGCTCCCCCAGTCCCACGGGAACAGATGTCGCACGGACCTCGACCACACCACCGAGGGTGTCCCCCTGGGATTTGACATCCTTGATTCTTTCTTCCCAAAGAGCCGGTGCTTTTGGGTCAGGGCTGAAATAAGGTCTGTCCTGTGCTCCCTCAAAATCAAGAATATCTGCCGCTATCCCCCCTAACTCAACGGTGTAGGCAAAAATGGCAATTCCTTCCGAACGCAAAAGCTCCTGAGCTACGGCTCCTCCAGCCACTCGCGAGACAGTTTCCCTTCCCGAGGATCGTCCACCGCCACGATAGTCACGAAATCCAAACTTTCCATTGAGTGTAAAGTCAGCATGGCCCGGACGAAAAACATCCTTGATCTTGGAATAGTCACGGGAACGCTGGTCTGTGTTTTCAACAGTAAAACCAATAGGGGTACCGGTTGTCATTCCTTCAAAAACTCCTGAAAGAATTCTGACATGGTCCGCCTCCTGCCGGGCTGTTGAAGCAATCCCGCCCTGCCCGGGTTTTCGCCGATCAAGCTCCAGCTGAAGCATGGATTCATCGAGTGGGATACCTGATGGACAACCGTCAATGATGCCGCCCAAACCGGGACCATGGGATTCACCGAATGTGCTCAGGGTGAATATTTCTCCAAAAATGTTTCCGTGCATCGAAACTCCCTAAAATTTTTCTATCTGCAAGACATCTTGTGTCTTGCCTATCAGGACGATGACATCCCCTTCTTCGAATCTTTTGTCCGCTCTTGGGACAAAACTGAAATCCGCTTCACCATTCTTTCTGTAGGCCACGACCTGAACCTGATATCGGTTGGTCAAATCCAGGTCTCGCAATGTTTTCCCGGCCCAACGGTCAATCAGAATCTCCCTGGTGACCACATCCGCACCCAAGCCGAGATAATCGTGAATCCCCGGAGTCGTGAGGCGGTGTGCCAATTGGAAGGCGACAAATGCCTCAGGAAAAACAACATAAGGAACCCCGAGTTTATAGAGTACCCGCTCATGCTTTTCGCTGATCGCCTTCACCCATATGTTTTTGACACCCAGGGCTTGCAGATTCAAGACAACTAACAGACTGGCTTCCATGGATGATCCGGTCGAAACAATAACCTTTTCCAAGTCCTTGAAACCGATTTGCTCCAGCGCTTTCTCATCTGTGGCATCAGCCTGAAAAACTTGCGCCAACTTATCTTGCGCACGACGAACATGTTCGTCATTCAGATCCACACCGACAACATCATGGCCAAGGTTGGCAAGGGCTTCCGCAAGAGAAAAACCGAATTTCCCGAGCCCGATAACCCCAATTTCCATTTTTCCAGCCATCTATTTCTCCTGACCTAGCCAAGCGGCAGGTCGCCTGTCGGCAACTTGTAGCGTCGCTCTGTCTGCCAACTTTGCAGAGCAGACAAAAGCCACATCGGCCCAAGCCTGCCAACAAACATGAGGACAATTATCATCACTTTCTCCGCTGTATTAAGATTAGCTGTCAAGCCTGTGGAGATTCCCACCGTTCCAAAAGCGGAGATGACCTCGAACATATTCACCATAAATTTGCCACGCCCCATCAGATACGACGCTCCCGCACTCTCAAGTGTGGTCAGGACCATGGTTCCGAGAATCACCAGCAGGACGGAAACCATGAATAATGTCAAGACCTTATTCAAAGCCTCACTGCTCAGCGCAAAGCGACTTACCTTGACTTGGGAATGCCCCTTGAACTGCGCGACCACAAAACTGCACAGTGCTCGGAAAGAGGTCGTCTTGATACCACCGGCACAGGACCCCGGAGATCCACCAATGAGCATCAGCCCCATCATGAAGACAAGGGAAACATTGGACATACTCCCGATATCGACAGTGTTGAATCCCGCTGTGCGGCATGTCACGGATTGAAAGAGCGCTGTCAGCACGCGCTCACTCATGCTCGCTGGAGCATTATTCGCAGCACTTTCAGCGGAAAAAATAACAATCGCCCCCGCAATAACTAAAAAGAATGATGTCTTGAGTACAATGGAAGAATGCCAACTGAGAAGTGGGACACCTCGACGAATGGCTCTTTTGTTCAGGATCATTTTTTTCAGTAATGACGAACATTCATAGAGGACATAAAAGCCCAGCCCTCCGGCAGTGATGAGCACGATGAAGACCATGTTGATACCCGCATGGTTACTCCACTGGCTTAAGCTATCTGAATAAAGAGAGAATCCTGCGTTGCAAAATGCTGAAACAGAATGGAAAATTGCTGAATATGGAGAAAATCCAATTGGGTCCATCCACCAGAGGGCAAATGCTCCCAATCCTTCAAGGACAAATGTTGCAATGACGATCCGCCCCAGGAACTTCACCAGGCTGAACGAGGGGTCATGTAACAGACTTTGTCCCACTGCCATTCGGTCACCAAGAGAAACATGCTTGCCAAAAAGATAGATAAAAAGCGTGGTGAACGTCATAATTCCCAATCCACCAAATTGAATAAGAATCAGGATGACATCCTGGCCGAGCACAGAAAAAAAAGACCCGGTATCAACCACGATCAACCCGGTCACACACATGGCGGAAGTCGCAGTAAACAAGGCATCAACAAAGGACAAAGGGCCACCGGGATGACTGACATCCAGATGCAAGATAATCGTCCCAATCAAAATAGCCCCGGCAAAGAACCATACGGGCAACCAATATGGAGATAAAAACTTGATTCGCATATACTCCCTCAAAACAACGGAATCCGAAGAAGCAGCCTTCGGAGTACCGCCTCCAGCAGTCTATATGCCTCTCTCCCTCAGCTGTCAAAAAATCTCAGGAAAGCAGGAGGATTTCACGTTTGATAAACTTGACAATATCGTCCGGTTCACCTTCTGGCGCGATAATATCGGCACACCCTTCGTAGAGGGCTGCACGTTCTGACAGGACTGATGCGACTTCGTCAACCACTGAATGGCCGGTTAATGAAGGCCGTTGCGCTTCATGAGGGTCACGCTGAAGTCTGTGGACAAGAACCTCAGGAGCAGTCTTCAAGTAAACAGCCACCCCGGATGCAAGGATAGCGCGATTTGACTCGCGTAAAACAATGCCACCGCCACATCCGATAACTCGACGTCCACCCGTAGAAACAGATGCCAAAGCCTCTGTTTCCATCTCCCTGAACCCTTCCCACCCGTATCTTTCGACGTAAGGGGCGATCTCCATTCCAACCATGTCTACAAAAAAATGATCCGTATCGACAAATTCTGCACCCAGAGAATTCGCCAAAAGACGACCGATACGAGTCTTACCGCATGCCCGAGGGCCAATAAGAAATATGTTCATATGCAATTCCATGCACAGAATCCTAAAGGAAAACAACGCTCCAGACAATGCTTGTTCCTTAGCAGGGAAAAGGGGATAAAAAATATGGCCTGTTACAAGCTTTCACTTGCCCTATATCGCAATAGTAATTAATATTATTATATGAAGACAAATAATACATGCCCAAAGATGCGAGAGGTTGCCCTTGAGTTAGGCGATTGCCGCTTATGCCAAGGATGTACTGAGTTGAATCCGGATATTTTCGAATGGGACGAAGTGCTCGATATGCCTTATGTTTGCCGCTCCGAAGTGACGGAAGAAGAGGTACGCGATATTATGAATGCATGCCCTGAAGGATGTATCGTTTTCGTGGATTGCTAACAAATCGGGCAGCTCTGACTGCCCGATTTTCCAAGCTACCATACTAAGGCCTCACTGTTTCATCACGATTTCTTTTCCCTTCAATTCAGTGTCCCCACTTTCTACAACTGTCATTTTGGGGGTAAAGAACATGATTCACTACAACAGGTTCCATACAAAAATCCACAATAGGTATGAAAGACTCGGGTTTGCTTTTCTCGTTGCTCTTCAGTCAGAGGGCGTGTTTCTACCTCATGGGTCATCTGAAGCAGATCCTCATAGTTTGGGACCGCATTCATGGACCGAGCTATGACTTCACCTGTCATGACATCTATCAAAGAGGCATCCATGGTGTCGGTCACCAATGCGTAAGCAACAGGACCGCCATCAAGAAGGCGTCCAGCACACACAGTTTCCCGCTCATAACTCCCGACTTCTCCTGAACAAAAAAGGATAACCAGAACAGGTCTCCCCATTTTATCATACACAACGAAATCCAATGGGCGCTCATACTCTTCGCCATCAATGCAGTAGCGTAATTTCACTTTCCCCTTTATCTGTTGCAGAGGATACCCTTTTTCTTCTACCAAAAATCGTCCCAAAGCTTGTCGAAATTCCTCGAATGTGGTTTCGTCAATTTCTTCTCCTGTCAAATAATCTCTGAGTGTACCGCCTAAACTTGTCTCATGCATGATACTCCTCCTTACCCAAGAAGATAAAACCGCTCATCTCGCAAAGCAAGTGCTGTCAAACACATCCCCACAGCAACCACAACAACTCGTTTGGCAAAAAAAAGGGGGTGAAGGTCATACCCTCCACCCCATCACACCATTTCAAATAAGTCTTTAATGCCCGCCACCAACAGCGACAATACCGAACAGACTTTTGCCGGCCGCAACAGCGAAATTGAAGAGCGGTGCCGGGATTATCCCGGCCAGCAAAACAGCTGCGGCCAACATTCCGGCCCCGGCAGAGGCAAACCAGCCATTATCCGGCACAGGGCTTGAGTCGGAAGCTGTGTCTTCTGTGAAAGCATGCCGAAACAACCCGAGATAATAATAAATAGCCAGAGCTGAATTCAACACAAGCACTATGACCAACCAGTTATATCCGTGTCCCCAAGCCGAGGTGATGAGGAAGAATTTCCCCATGAAGCCCATTGTTGGAGGCAGCCCGACAAGAGCAAAAGCTCCGGCTGCAAGTGAAAAAGCCAGTACCGGTGCCTTCTTATAAAGCCCATTAAGATCGTGAAGTTTGAGATTGCGACCATCCACAGCCACTCGACTGATGATCCAGAAGACCAACAGATTCATGACCAGATAAGCCAATGCATAGAAAGCAGCCGCAGCCAATCCTTCAGGTGTGCCACTGACCAAACCAACCATGATATACCCAGCATGAGCAACTGAAGAAAATCCAAGAAGACGTTTCAAATCAGTCTGGACCAATGCCGAAAGGTTGCCGAATGTCATGGAGCAAGCTCCCAAGACAGCGAGAAGCGTTGTCACTTCCAGACCGGGCTTCAAGAATGTTGCCATGCGAACGAGCACCACGATGGCCCCCATCTTGGGCATGGTCGCCACAAAAGCAGCCGTCTCGTTACTCGCTCCCTGGTAAACATCAGGACACCAGAAGTGGAAGGGAAACAGAGCCAGTTTGAAGAACATACCGCCTAGGAAAAGGCACAGGCCGGCAACAGCCATCGGGTTGTCAGCAAAATGCCAGTTCTTCCCTGCGAGTTCAGCAATATACGTCGTGTGCTGACTGGCCATGATGTAGGACAATCCATACAGAGCTAATGCCGTGGCGACAGCCCCGAAAAGGATGTACTTGACCCCCGCTTCCGCTGCGCCCTTGGATTTGGCTCTAAGCGGAATAATCGCGTACATTGAATAAGAAGCCAGCTCCAATGCCAGGTAAATTGTGATCAACTCGACGCAGGAAGCCAAAAGCATCAGGCCGAACGTTGAAAAACCAAGCAGCATGTAATAATCCGTTCTCTTCTCATCACTGATCGTCTTCTTACGCGATGCATTGAGAACGACTACGTAGAACCCAAAAGCTATGACTATCTTGAAGAATTGGGACATCATATCGACTTTGTAAACATCCCAGAACAGATACCCCTGTGAACCATAAGCGACAATTGAAACGAAAAAGCCGAGTCCCGCCCCAAAAGGAAGCCATTTTTCAACATCAGGTTTCCACTCCCTTGTGCCGCAGCTCTGAATCATCAGTGCAACGACAAGGAGAAGAAAATAGAGTTCCGGGACAATGAGTGTAATGTGAGACACGTTCCTGGCCCCCTTATTTCTTGTCCGCCAAGACACTCAGGATGTCATTGGCGGCAGTTTGCATGGGTTGTTCGGCTTCAAGATGAGCCACTTTACGCTTATCGAAATCGTTCAACAGCTTATTGATGGATGGATCAACGATATTAAAAAACGGAGTGGGAGCCAGCCCTATCCAGAAAACAAAGACCGCTGGAAGAGCCAGATAGACCCACTCACGAGCATTGAGATCTCTCCATTTGCTGGCAGTAGTAGGCTTTCCCCAAGCCATTTTGAGAGACACGCGGAACATATAGGCCGCAGCAAGCAATGCACCGGGCACACACAGGAATCCGATCCATGTATTCTCCTGGAATGCCCCCACAAAAACCAGAATTTCACCCACAAACCCATTGGTTCCCGGGAATCCCAGAGAGGAGAGGGCCATCAGTCCCCAGAAGAACATGAAAGCAGGCATGTATTTGCCCAAGCCCATATTGTCTGAAATCTCACGACTGTGGCTTCGTTCATACACAGCACCTATCATCATGAAGAGTGCACCCGTGACGATACCATGGTTGAGCATCTGGAAAAGCGCTCCCTCCACGCCTCGCATGTTGAAGAGGAAAATGCCAAGGGTTACGAACCCCATATGCCCTACCGAAGAGTATGCAATCAACTTTTTAATATCGGACTGGCCCAAAGCAATAGCTCCGCCGTAAATGATGGAAACCAGTGAAATGGCAATCATCATCGGAGCGAAGTAGGCACTAGCCGCAGGTGTGAGCGGAAGACAGAAACGAAGGAAACCATAGGTTCCCATCTTGAGCAACACGGCTGCCAGAATGACGGACCCTGCGGACGGAGCCTGAACATGCGCCGCTGGAAGCCATGTATGGAACGGGAACATGGGAACCTTGATGGCAAAGGCGAGGGCCATGGCAAGAAATGCCCAGAATTGAAATCTGAAGCTGAAGTTCATCTGCATCAGATCTGGAATGGCAAAGGTGCCCCCGGTTATTCTGAAAGCGACTATCGCCGCCAGCAGCAGAGTTGAACCTGCCAACGTGTACAGAAAGAACTTGAGTGACGCATATTTGCGATCATCCCCCCCCCAAACCGCGATGAGCAGATACATGGGGATAAGCATGGCTTCCCAGAACACATAAAACAGGACCAGATCAAGGGAGCAGAAAACACCCAGTACCGAAGAGGTCATGAATAACAGGCAGAAGTGAAACTCTTTGACCCGTTTCCCTATGTAGGTCCACGAACACATGACGCATAACGGCAGGATCGCGATCGTCAATAAAACCATAAGTAAGCTGATACCATCCACGCCGAGGTAATACTGCAGTCCCCATTGATGGACCCAATCTATTTGCTCGACAAACTGGAATTCAGCGTTAAGTTGAAAGTTCATAAGAGGGATGGCTAGCAGCAGCTCAAGGATTGACACCGCAAAAGTGTACATCCTCACCACCTGCGGAGCCCGCAGGAAGAAAAGGCCACACGCCGCCACCATGGGGAATGCTATCAATACTGTAAGTACCGGATATCCGAAGTCCAAAACAGCTCTCCTTAGATTGTCCGGCTTAGCCGAAGTACCAGACCAGGGCGAAGATGCCCAAACCAAGAACGGCGGCAAACGCGAGGTAATCCTGCAGATTGGCGGTCTGGGCCTTGGCCCCCACCTTTCCGAGATCCCTGACGGCGTAGGCGCTTCCATCCACCACTGTATCAATGCCCTTCTTGTCGAAGACACTTGTTCCGGCTCCGGCACTGATCAAAGCTCGCAGACCAACAGTCCGATAGACTTCGGTCCAGAGATCATCAACCTTGGAAATTGGCCAGCATACAGCTTTCATGGTGACATTGCCGATGAGACGGTAAAACCAGTCAAAGTCCAGATTGAGAAACGCATGCGGTGTAATTATCTTCCGTGTCAGGTAGAATGCCAGACCAGAGAAACCGAGCAACAAGCTGGAATTAATGACCTTGTCGATATGCCACGGCTCAAAGTGATGCTCCACGGCGTATGGCAGGTAGTGATACAGCATTTCAGGGTACACCCCTTGCGCAATGCAAAGAAGACCACAAATTCCCATGCCTATGTACATATTGAACGGCAACGGTTTAACCTCGCCGACATATTCCTTCTTGCCACCCCAGAATGCAAAGTACGGAAGTTTGATCCCTACAGAGATAAATGTTCCAACTGCGGCGACTTCCATGCCAAGCGCCAGGAGTGTATGGTGCGCTTCAGCAGCTCCGGCAATAGTCATTGTCTTGGAAATGAAGCCGTTAAACAAAGGCATTCCCGAAATGGACAATGCCGCCACCATATACCAAACCATAACCCAGGGCAGCTTATAGGCCAATCCCCCCAACTCGTTGAGTTTAACCGTACCGACTGCATAAAGGATAGCACCGGTGCCCATGAAGAGCAGCCCTTTATAGAGGATATGGGCATATGCGTGTGCCACGGCACCATTGAGCGTCATGGCTGTACCTATACCAATACCCGCGACCATGTATCCGACCTGCGAAACGATATGGTAGGACAGAATACGCCGGGCATTATTTTCAATGCAGGCGTAGAGTACACCGAAAACCGCCATACAGGTACCGGCTACGGCAAGGATTTCCCATCCGGCAAAACCCCGAGCCAGCACATACACAGCAGTTTTAGTTGTGAAAGCACACATGTAAACGGCACCTGCTATCGATGCGCGAGGATATGCGTCAGGCAACCAGGCATGCAGGGGCACGACAGCAGCATTAACGCAGAATCCGAGAAGGATCAGCCAATCATACAAATGCGCACTTTGCGGGTCTGCCCCCACAAAGGCAAAAGAACCGGTGGCCTTGTATTTCAATAGCAATCCGGCCAACAGGAAAAGACCGCCGACTGTGTGATACACAAAGTAGCGGAATCCAGCTCCGACGGACTCTTTGGTTCGAGCCTGCCAGATAAGGAATGTTGAGCCAATACTCATCAATTCCCAAAACAGAAAAACTGTCAGCAGATCTCCTCCAAAGACGCAACCAAAACCACCTGCCACATAGAGAGAGCCACACACATAGTGCCCTTTATCCTCTACGTGCATGCCGTAAATAGCCCCGACACAAGCGATGACGGCAAAGACCTGACCAAAAACGATGGACAGTTTATCAACTCGTCCAAGCACAAGCGCCTGGTCAAGGTAATGTAATGTTCCGTACATGCCAGGCTCAACGGCCATAATGCTGGCCAAGGCAATCAATGGCGCACAGAGCGCCAATGAGCCTCGAAAAGCTTTATTCAGCCAAAGATCCTTCGGAATGAGGGGAACGAGCGCCGCTAAGACAAGGAAAGCCATGGAGGGATGGATGAAACTAGTCTCCATAATAGTCCTCCTTGCGCTTGATAAACGGCTGGACGATTTTTTTCATGATAATGACCATCCCCAATCCGACAAAGAGTCCGAACCCGGCAAAGAATCCGGGATATCTGTCGAGGCCGAAGTGCGGATGATGCGAGACGAATGGGACATTAAGAACCAGCAGCACAATGAGTACTACGAAGAAGATGATCTTCCACGTCCTTGCGTTGTCTCTCCATTTGGCGAGAAGCTCGCCTAACCCTTGTTGACTCATATCTACCCCCTAGAACTTGCCCAGAATGTTGACGAAGTTCAGGAATGTCTGCGGATACAGACCCAGGAACACCGAGATGGTTGCCGTAATGCACAGCGGAATGACCATGGTTTTGGATGCTTCGCCGTACTGCTCGATATTGGCCTCAGGAGCCGCTGGCTTGAAGAAGGCACGGTACAGGATAGGGACAAAATACCCTGCGTTGAGCGCCGTACTGAGAAGAAGCAGAAGCAGAATCGGCCACTGGCCGGAATCCAGGGTACCGTTAATCAAATACCATTTGGAAACAAACCCGCACACGGGCGGCATACCGATCATGGATAATGAAGCGATCCCGAATGCACCGAATGTCCAAGGCATCCTGCGCCCCAAGCCGTCCATCAAACTGATTTTCTTGAGGTGAGTCGCCACATATATGGCACCCGCACCCATGAAGAGCGTTATTTTGGAAAAAGCGTGGTGAGCAATATGCATCACGCCTCCCTGTATTGCCGTATCCGCCAGCATTGTCACACCGACGACGATATATGAGAGTTGTGCCACTGTTGAGTAGGCCAACCGAGCTTTAATATCGTCCTTGGTCAAGGCGATGAATGAGGCGACGACGAGGGTAAATCCCGCGATATACGCTGTCCCGTGGGCAATACTCAGATCCCCTAGAAGCGACCCCGGCGCACCGATATAGACCTGGCTCATGGTTAACAGTCCAGCTGTCTTTGTTCCGAACACAGACAGCACAATTCTACAGACGCAATAGACACCGGCTTTGACAACTGCCACTGCATGCAGCAAGGCCGAAACAGGTGTCGGTGCAACCATGGCAGAAGGCAGCCAGTTGTGAAACGGCATAAGAGCGGCTTTACCTACACCAAAGATGAACAGCCAATATGTCAGTGCGACCAACCTCGGATGCTCGGCCACAACCTGCGGGGAGAACATCCCATTAACGATATCTGCCAGGTGGAAATCAAGATTTCCGACCAGCACATAAGTCAAAACCATTGCAGGAAGCAGGAAGAGCTTGGACGTTCCCATCAGGTAAACGATATACTTGCGGGCACCGACCTTGGCCTCTTCATCTTCGTGATGATACACAAGAGGGTAGGTGAACACGGTAATGATCTCGTAAAAGAGATAGAGCGTGAACACATTGGCCGCGAGAGCCACCCCGACAGCACCAAAGATAGCGACGGCAAAACAGATGTAATACCGTGTCTGCGCGTGCTCATCGAGACCGCGCATATAGCCGATATTATAGCTGGTCACAAAGAACCAGAGGAACGGTGCAATCAACCCGAAGACCATTGAGAGGCCGTCGGCGGAAAAGGCGATGGTCAAACCGGGAAGGATCGTCGTCACATGGCAATACCAGACCTCGCCTTTCAAGATGGCAGGGGCCATGGACAACATACAGACAAACGTGAGCGCGGCAGCAATGAAACTGACAGCCTCCCGTTTGTTTTCATCTTTTCTCATTAGCCAGACAAAGAGCGGTGCGATCAGTGTAATCACCACCGGCAGCAGAATCCGGGCACTTTCGATTGTAACCCCATTCATAACAGCTATTCCTTCAAGGTAGTGATGTCACTGGTGCGGGCGGAACCGAACCGCCTGGCGACAACAACAACGATTGCCAGCACGATGGTCGCTTCTGCTGCGGCAAGCCCCATGACAAAAAGGGTACCGAGTTGGCCGAGGACCGCATTGAATTCCGTGAGTTGAGCGGCCGCCACCATGGACAATCCCGCACCATTGAGCATAAGCTCCACACAGATCAACATACCGACAAGGCTTCTCCGCTGAGTCAGACCAAACAGGCCTGCGCACAACAAAATCAACGCAACGATTTGATATAGTGTCAGGGCACTCATCTCTTCTCCCCTCCTCTCTTTTCCCAAGTCAACAAGACGGCACCAGACATGGCGACCATAAGAATGACCGAGATAAGTTCAAAGGGCAGAAAATACGACCCAAGAAGCTCACCGCCCAATTGCTTAATAGTGACCTCTGTTGGGACCGCAAGAGACTGGACCGGCCTGGTCATGATCAGCCAGCCGAGAACCCCGGCCGGAGCAAGAGTGGCCGCAAGCCCGAACACATACGTTTTCATAGGGGCCTTTCCGGATTCATCTCCACCTCGTTCGGCCCGCGTCAGCATGACTGCGAAGAAGATGAGGACAGAAACGGCTCCCACATAAATCAGGAGTTGCATGAAGGCCATAAACGGAGTTGCCAGAAGCATATACATGCCGGCTACACCGATCAGTGTGGTGATTAGCCCTACCAGGGCACGGACCAGACTGGAACTTGAGACCGCAACGATTGAGCCTCCCAAAATGACCAGCGTGTAGATACAAAATGCGACTTTTGCCATTATTTCCATGTTATGCCTCCTTCCCCGATACGGCGGATTGAGCCGTACCTTTGGGAGCCGGAGCAGACAACTCCGTGGCCTGCTTTTTCAAGCGGGCGATAAGATCTATATGCATCTCCTCCCGGCTTGTTGCCACCCAGTATATATTGTTGGAGAACTTCAACGACTTGGCCGGGCAGTTTTCGATGCAGGTCCCGCACAAGCTGCACAAAGTATAGTCATAGGTGAATTTGGCCGGATTCTTCGGCGCTTTGGGTTTGACGACTTTTTCACCAGCTTCTTCAGCCCGTGCCCATTCCGCTTCCTGTTCAGGTGTCGGTTTGGGAGCCTTTTGCTTGACAACTTTCAGACATTTACTCGGGCAGTTGGTCACACACATCATGCACGAAATGCACTTGGGCATGGCCGGATCCTTAGGCTTGCCTATAAGCTCAATGTGCCCACCGTATGTTGACAGGTTCTCGTCGTCGATGACTTCACGCGGATAATGGACTGTGACCAATGGCTTGCAAAAATACTTGCCTGTGATCTTCAATCCCACCAGCAGAGACCAACAATCGAGAATTGGCTGTATGACGTTTTTCTTGAATGTACTCATAATGTGACACCCTACAACTTGATCAGCAACGCTGTAGCCAACAGATTTGCTGTAGCCAGCGGCAGAAGCCATTTCCAGTTGATGTTCAAAAGTTGGTCAAACCGAACCCGAGGGTAGGTCCAACGAACCCAGATCATGAAGGAAAGCAGAGCATATGTTTTGAGAAGCATCCACCACCATCCGTCAATACCGGGGATGGGACCATGAAAACCTCCCAAAAAGAGCACCGCACACACGGAGCTGATCACGACCATATATCCGTACTCCGCCATGAAGAAGAGACCAAATCCCATGGACGAATATTCGGTATGAAAACCCGCAGTCAACTCGGACTCGGCCTCCGCCAGGTCAAAGGGAGCACGATTCGTTTCACCAAACATCGCCACAATGAAGATAATAAAAGCAAGAGGCTGTTTCCATATAAACCAGTTACCGATATGTCCGCTCTGCTGCGCTGTGATCTCGGACAGGTCCAGAGTCCCCGTCATGAATGAGATGGTCAAAACCACCAACAAAAGCGGAATTTCGTAGGCTACGGTCTGAGCTACTGCACGAGCCGCACCAAGCACACCCCACTTATTGTTTGAAGCCCAACCAGCCAGAATCACAGCTAATCCGTTGAAACTGGAAAATGCCAATATCAACAACAGACCAAGATTCACCTTCATTCCAATGACCGAGGGACCATAGGGGATAGGCATAAAGAGGAGCAGAACCGGAATCATGGACAGAATCGGTGCCATCCAGAAAAGGATTGCATCGGAATTATCCGGGGTCAGGAGCTGCTTCCCCATAAGCTTCAAGCCATCAATAAGAGGCTGAAGAATTCCATGGGGACCGACTTCAAAAGGACCGGGGCGGCGCTGGATATGTCCTGCGAATTTGCGTTCACAATAAACCAGCACCAGTGCATTGAGACCTAACCATACCATGGCCCCAATGGCACCTATGACCAAAGGTATCAAATGTTGTAAGAATGCGTTCATAGATCCACCCTACCTGTCGATTTCCGGGATAATCAGGTCAAGGCTGCCCAAAATGGCGACTGCATCAGCCAAGATGGTGCCTGTTGCCGCCTCGGCAAAAGCATGCATGTTGGAGAACCCCGGAGCGCGCAATTTGACGCGATAGGGAATCTTGCTTCCATCAGAGGCCACATAGACACCGATCTTTCCACGACCACCTTCAACTGTGCAATAAGCTTCCCCTGCCGGTGGTTTCATGGAAGGCTTGGGAGCCTTGTCCATGATGTGTTTTCCTTCAGCCCCATCAAGTTGTTCCAATGCCTGCTCAATAATGCGCAGAGATTGTTCCATTTCCGCGACTCGGACATGATACCGGCCAGCCGAACACGCCGACTGCTGTGTCGGGATATCAAAATCAAACCGATCATAAATGGAATACGGTTCGTCCTTGCGAACATCCGAACACACCCCTGCACCACGGAGGACAGGGCCGCTACAGCCGTAACGTTGGCACATATCCTTATCAATAATACCGACCCCTTCGATGCGTCGTCTGAGAATGAGATTCTCGGTGACAAGATCGTGATACATCGGCAACCGTTCCCGAAAATGCGGAATGAATGCCTTCATCAATTCAAGACATTTGTCATCGAAATCCATCTGCACGCCGCCAACCCGAAAGTTTGAATACGTCAAGCGGGAAGCCGATGGTCGTTGCAGGATATCAAGAATCATCTCACGATCATCAAACGCATACATAATCGGTGTAAACGCACCGAGATCGAGAATATACGCCCCCCACCAGAGCAAATGTGAAGTAAGGCGGTTGAATTCGGTCATAATCACGCGCAGATATTCTGCGCGTTCCGGCACTTCAATGCCCATCAATTTTTCCACTGCGCCGACATAAGCCCAGTTCCATGCCATGGGGTGCCCATAATCGACACGGCCCATATTGGGGATAAAGCCTCCCCAGGTTTGTGTTTCGCCCATTTTTTCATGCATGCGGTGCAGGTAACCCAGTACGGGTTCGGCGCGGACAATGTATTCGCCGTCAACCTCAATCACGATCCTCAGCACGCCGTGTGTCGACGGGTGCTGCGGACCCATATTAATGATCAGGGTTCCGTCCTGCTTTCCGGCCTCGAACTTGCGGGTGTAGAAATCACCCGCCATCTGTTCCATATTTTGGTAAGCCGACATAAACTTTTAGTCCGGTTTATATACCGACCGGTGGCCCCGGCCTACGCATCAGAGGCGTCCTCGGCCTCTGCTTCCGCAAACAATTCTTCAATTTCCCTGGTACACGAGATAATCTCGCCAAGGTTCAGGAGATCCTTGATGGATTGACGCACCTTCGCAGTCTTGACGAGTGGATGAACATCCACAGCCTCGGCAGGCATCAACAACGGCACGAGATTCGGATTGCCTTCGAAGTGAATTCCGTGAAAGTCACGGACTTCCCGCTCGTGCCATTCTGCCCCCTGAAAAACCCCTGCTATGGAAGGCAGCGAGGGAGTCGCTCCGGAGACCAGCACACGCAATGTCACCCGCTCGTCAACGGTCCATCGGTTGAAGTGATAGAGCACTAAAAAGCCCTCTTCAAAGTCCAATGCCAGGACATCTTCGAGGGCATACTCGGCCTCATACAGTTTCTGCGCTGCCTTGAGGATTTGATTCGGAGCAAGAAAAATCGACCAGACATGTCCTGTCGTTTCCCTATCCTGCATTGACACACATTGTGTCGGGATATCTGCAAGTACTTGTAACATGACTTACCCCTCCACCTTGGCAGCCACAGGCCACCAACGCTTTCCGGTAATCAGCCGCTGCAATTGGAAGAATCCCTCCAGAAGTCCTTCCGGTCTCGGCGGACAGCCCGGGACATACACGTCAACAGGAATGAGTGTATCCACTCCCTCAATCACGTTATAATTGTCCTTTATTTTGAACGGGCCACCAGAAATGGCACAGTTCCCCATTGCAATAACCCACTTGGGACCAGGCATCTGCTCATATAAGCGGACAACCGCCGGTGCCATCTTCTTGGTGACAGTTCCGGCAACGATCATCACATCTGATTGACGCGGCGATGGCCGAAAGACTTCGGCCCCGAAACGCGCCATATCAAAACGGGCCATCCCTGTTGCCATCATTTCGATGGCACAGCACGCCAGGCCGAAGGTCATGGGCCATAGGGACATGGAGCGGCAGACATCAAAAATATCCTGCGCCAGCTGAACATTGACGATAGGCGGGTCCAGGCGGTGATGCCCGGCCGTCAAATAATCATTGGGAACTACTGAATCCTGCGCGGCCATGTAAACACCCCTTTCGCCCAAAAATAGACGACGGAAAGAATAAGGAATGACAGAAAGATGAAAACCTTTACAAAGGGAATCCAGCCCGCAGCGTCAGTATACGCCGTGGAAACGGGAAACAGATAAAGGACATCCACGTCAAAGGCGAGGAAGATCAGGGCATATACATAATACGATACCCCCCATCGTGCCCATGAGCTGCCGTAAGGGACCATACCGCATTCATACGGCATTCCAATGTCCCCTCCCCGAGCTTTCGGGGCAAACAGCGCGGCCAAAATCAACGGCCCGCAGGCAAAAAGAAGCCCAGCGAGCAAAAAAAGAATCATTGCAAAGTGCAGCCAGCTAAAAACCATACCCAAGTCCTTTGGCAGTAATTTTGCTACGCCCTCATAGGTAAAACTTACTCCTAGAGGTTACTGCCCCTCATGCCTTTTTAAAAGGACCAAGTCAAGTACATCGCTCTTTTTTTCTCTAATGTCCGACCTTCTAAGTCTGCTTTTTCATTCACTCTGCTTTGCGTCTAGAGTAAGTCTAGAGTCTTGCAACCCCCGAAAACCCTACACTCCCGAGCTACGCCATCCATGTACTTAATTTCACACAACCCACCAATAAAAAAAGCGCCCCGTATACACGAGGCACTTTAAAATGGTGACAATCCGGTTATGATTTAATGGCTATTTCGGGACGCCACAATCCTTGAAAGTGCCAAATCTGACACCACCGCGTTTTTTAGCCCCATACATGGCTGCATCTGCCCGGCTGATCAAGGTAACGCAATCCTTGCCATCATCCGGATAATAGCTGATCCCGACGGTCGCACCGACCTTGATGGATTCTCCCTGAATGATAAATGGCGAATCCATCACCTCAAGAAGATTGCCGGAGACGAATACTGCGGACTCAGGATCTTCCAGGTTAGTCAGAAGAACTCCGAACTCATCGCCCCCCAAACGCGCAAGTGTGTCGGTTTCACGGGTTCTGCGCATCAATCGCTCGGCCACCATACGTAACAGTTCATCCCCTGTTTGATGTCCATAGGTGTCGTTGACCCGTTTAAAATCGTTGAGATCGACAAAGAGAACAGCGACCTTGGTTCCGTACCGTTTTGCATGAGCCAGGGCGTGTTCCGCTCTGTCAAAAAAGAGATGACGATTGGGCACCCCCGTCAGACTGTCGACTGTGGCAAGGTGCTTCAATTCCATTTCATTCAACTTACGCTTAGTGACGTCTTCCAAAACACCTTCGATGAACTCCGTCTCTTTTCCTTCCAGGGTAACCAGCCGGGAACTTTCGGAGCACCAAATAATTTCACCATCTTTTTTTCTGGCGCGAAATTCAAAATTGGAAACAAAGCCATCCCTTTTGAGAACCTTGATATATTCTTCGCGTTCATCAGCATCAATCATGAGATGTTGCCGCATGGCTTCGACACCAACCATTTCATCCGCAGAGTCGTATCCGAATAATCGGACCATCGCCGGATTCACCTCGGAAAGCACGCCTGTGACCGTAGCCTGAAAAATACCTTCTACAGCACGCTCAAAGATTGATCTGTATTTTTCCTCGGCAACCCCTAAGGCGTGTTCTGACTTTCTGCGTTGATCAATCTCCCGTTCAAGTAACATTTTCTGCTCATTGAGCTGAAGAAAAACCTGAACTTTGCTTTTGAGGGTCTCGACATCAACTGGTCGAAATAGATAATCAACAGCTCCGGTTTCATATCCCTGCCTGACATTGTCCTCATCCTGAAAAATGGCTGTGATGAAAATGATCGGGACATGCCTCCCCTTATCAAATTCCTTGATCTTCAAGGCGGTCTCATAACCGTTCATGCCCGGCATCTGGATATCCAGTAAAATCAGGGCAAAATTGGTATGTCTCACCAACTCTATCGCTTCGATCCCGCTCTTTGCCTGGACAATATCGCACCCTTCCTGAGCCAGCATATGGTTCAGCAGGGCAAGATTGGTCTGCGAGTCATCAACTATGAGAACCTTTTGCATCTGTGTCATCACGCCACCTCATCACCCTAAGCCGTTGGGACATGTATTGGTTCGAGCCTCACGCCACCATCTTCGTGAGGTGTCGCTTTCAACACGAAATCAAATCGATCAAGGGCCATGCACAATTCAAAATCCCTCTCCGGAGCAAACTCCTTGCTGGGATCGAAAAACTTTTCAGCACTATCCACACCTTCCAGAAACGTTTTCAGCGTTTCGAAACTGTTCGGATACCCTTCCAATTCATTTTTCAAATACATAGCACACATCATATCTTCCTGCGCTCTCATCACCCCGCCGGAGCCCATGGCAACCAGGGTTACAACATCCGGTTTTCTCGCTTTGATATATTCCACCAGCGCTGAAGCATTGACAAAAGCGCCAGTAAGAACTTCATCGGCATCAGCAACACCCACTAATCCCTGTGTCCCGGCACTGGTGGTATGAATCATTGTCCTGCCGGTAAAATCAACATGCTCGATTTCAGCAGGAGAATTACCATAATCGAACCCTTCTATGCGAACACAATCCCTTTCTCCGACGAGAATACCGTTTGTCTCTGCTGCCAGATTTCTTGCAAGCTCGACATCACCAACGGCAAGGTAATCCGTAGCACCATTTTCCACGGCATAACAGGCCAGAGAAAAAGCCCTGAAGACATCAATGATGACCACCAACCCTTTTGCCCGGCGAACTCCCCCAAAACACTCAACAACATTGACAACCATTTATATAACCTACGTAGATAAAATTTATAGTCTACGTCTCACGCTCCCGGTGCGACGTCAACCGTTTGCAGCCTTTTCCTTTCACCATTCACAACCAGTTGTATTGGTATAAATACATCTTTTCAATCATTCCGAGTACAGAATCATTCTTCACAGTATATTGACAAAACGAAACATTTTTGCAAATTCACCATCATGAAGAAAAAACGTGTTCTCGTCACTGGTGGTTCGGGTTTCCTCGGTTCCCACATCTGCGAACGCCTTCTCTCCATGGGCAGGGAAGTCATATGCGTTGACAATTTTTTTACAGGCAGAAAGGAGAATATTCTCCACCTCATGGGCAATCCTTATTTTGAGATAATCCGACATGATGTAACTTTTCCGCTCTACATTGAAGTGGATGAAATCTACAACCTTGCATGCCCGGCATCTCCAGTACACTACCAATACGATCCGGTACAGACCACCAAGACCAGCGTTCACGGAGCCATCAATATGCTTGGCCTGGCAAAACGCATCAAGGCCAAAATTTTTCAGGCTTCGACAAGTGAAGTTTATGGCGACCCTGAAATACACCCTCAAACCGAAGACTATTGGGGCAACGTCAACCCTATAGGGGTCCGCTCCTGCTACGATGAAGGCAAACGTTGTGCTGAAACCCTCTTCTTCGATTATAATCGACAACACAATCTACGAATCAAAGTGGGCCGCATCTTTAATACCTACGGTCCCAGAATGGCTATGGACGACGGTCGTGTGATTTCAAACTTCGTAGTCCAGGCTCTGCGCGGACAGGATATTACCATCTATGGCAAAGGAGAACAGACTCGCAGCTTTTGCTATGTCGATGATCTTGTCGATGGCATCATTGGATTCATGGAGAAAACCCCGGACACTTTCACGGGGCCGATGAACCTCGGTAATCCTGGTGAATTCACGATTCTCGAACTGGCACAAACCATCACTAACATGGTTGGAAGCCAATCCAGAATCATCCACAAAGATCTTCCAGCTGACGATCCCATGCAACGCAAACCAGACATTTCGTTGGCTCAAAAAAACATACACTGGAATCCGCAGATCACACTTCGAGAAGGACTCACTAAAACCATTGAATATTTCGACACCTATTTGAAAAACCTTTAGACATAAAAAAGCCGTTTCAGAAAGAAACGGCTTCAGATCGCTGACAAACCCCACTTTTTTTTGAAAGTGGGGTTTTCTCATGCTTCGATTTTTTATCACGTCGCCAAAAGGTTGTTTTGTTGGGTTGTTGTCGTGAAAGAACCACCTGAAAGGGCTCTTAAGCGGAAATGACGTAAAAATGATGACAATATTGCATGCAAAATGCCTGTTGGAACCAGCATCATAGCCATTTTCTTCATATTCTGGCAGGCGGAGGAAAGCAGACTTTGCTCTTGCACTTTAGACAAGCCTCGGAAGCGGGCATAGCGATGCCCATGCAATTCTTTCGCATCGGCAAAGCTGCGTTCAACGGTCTCTTTTCGCCGGACGTAAACCCGCTTTCCATACTCGCTGAGGCGGTGCTGATCGATCAAGTCTTTATGGTTCTGCCAAACATGCCGACTGATTGTCTTTTTGTGAGTTCTGCTCGTCGTACATTCTCCAAGTCGTCGACAGGATTGACACTGTTCTGGCGAAGAAGCGTACTGTCGATACCCTTCTCGGTTCGTTGTCACATAGTGAAGTTTTTGACCTTCTGGGCAGATATAACAATCGGTTTCAGGCTGGTATTGGTACAGTCGTTTGGGGAGCATTCCTTTGCGACGAGGTGGCCGACGATAGCCAATGACGCCATAAATATCTTTTTCTATCAGCGCCTTGCATATATGTGGTGTGAAATATCCGGCATCAAGTCCTACGTTTTTCACTGAAAAATCGAACCGATCAATCTGCCTTTCTAGCCTTTCCAGATACGGCACGCTATCGTGCAAGGCCGCCGAGGTCACATGGCTGTCGGTGATAATGTTGCAGCGGCTGTCTACCGTGCGATGATCCAGATAAAAGAAGCCTTTGGGCTTACCTTCTCGGACCATATAACCGCTTTCAGGGTCGGTCGTACTTTGCTTGATCTGCTTTTCTTCAGGCTCGACAGATCGTACTTTTAGCGGCTTTTTGCCATGCTCACGTCGATCTTCCTCCACGGCTTCATCGAGTTCGCCGAGGTAGGATTTTGTGCTTTTACTGACCTGCTTTTCCTTGTATTTATTCTTGTTCGCATTGGCCTTGAGATGAGTTGAGTCGGTGTAAAGCGTATGCCCACCAACAAGATTCTTGTGCATGGCCTGAACTACGATCCCATCAAAAATGTCTTGGGCAACGCTGGTTCCATTAAACCTGCGCCGCCTGTTCTGGCTGAGGGTCGAGGCATTGGGAATCTTGTCCTGCAAGCCAAATCCGAGGAACCATCGATAAGCCATGTTGACCTCGATCTCTCTCACGAGTTGTCGCTCGCTACGGATTCCGAACAGGTAGCCAATAAACAGCATTTTGAAGAGCACTACCGGGTCAATGGCTGGTCGTCCATTGTCTTCGCAGTACAGCTCCTTGGTGCGTTTGCGGATGAAGGAAAAGTCTATGACTTTGGCAATTTTTCGAAGAAGATGGTTTTGTGGGACCAGGTCATTGATCGAAACAAACTCCATCTTTACTTGTTGGTCTTTAGGCGTTTTCAGCATAAAAACAGTATAAGAAAACCCTCGCCAAAAGGCGAGGGTTTGTCAGCAGTCTGAAGCCGTTTCAGAAAGAAACGGCTTTTTTATGCGTCTTCGTCTTCTCAAAAAGCGAGCACCGTGCGGTATCGCTCTCTGTATTCCCTCAATGAAAACATCTCCACAGCCTTTTGCCGCCCCGCTTCTGCCAAACGCGCTCGCAGAACTTTGTCATTGGCCAACATCATGACGTATTTTTCCCAGTCCCCGGTCTCCCGAACAAGAAATCCGTTCACACCATGTTCCACCATTTCACTATGAACACCAATATCCGAAGCGACAACAGCAACACCACTGGCCATGTACTTCAATATATTCAAGGTACACCCTCCCTCGCCGAAGTCATCATTGACCACGGGAAGCAGACCGATATCCATGGCCTGGAGTTTCATGGGTTCATTCTCCTGCGACCATGCAGCCCAAAAGGAATACTCACGCCCTGGGCCTATATATTGTTTACGGGAAACAATTGAAAACTGAATCTGACCTGCATGCATTTCAAGCTGTGCCAAAGTGCTTTTGAACGCAGAAAGATCCCCCACAGTCTCTACCCAGCCGACTAATGTGACGCCTCCCCTCTTGCCTCCGGTTCCCGGACAGTAAAGGTTTGAGTCAATAGCCGTGGGAACAGTATGGACTCTTTCGCATAGTCCTGACATTTCTTTTGCAAGTCTGGAATTATCGGCAACACCGATATCCGCCTGTTGACAAAGGCGTTCGAAGCGACGTTGCCTTTTTGCCAGCTTCCGGGCTGCGCCCAACCTATTGAGACTCTCTCCAGGCATTGCCCAGACTGCTTCCGAACAATCGAAAACCAGGACTTCACATAACCGACGAATACCTCCCAACTCAAAAGCGGAGACCAACTCTCGATGAATAACAATCACGTCTGCGTGGGGTAGTCGGCTAAAAAAAGAATACCGGCGAATCGGATTCTTGGGAATTTCCTTATAAAACATATCAGCAGCATCCCCAAATTCATGTGCTATCAAGGGCAGCACACGAAATTGCGCATGGGAATTCTGCATCCCCTGAGGGATGAGAAACATAATTTTCATTTATTTATTTGAAATCGTATTTTCGATCATTTTTATATATGGTTCAAGACCTATTTCAATATCCGTAGGCCATTCAAAAGGCGTTGGGCGGTCTTCGACTGACATCCGTTCAAGAAGCTCTGTCATGGCTGAAACATCTGCAGGATCGGGGAAAATCCACTTTTTGGGCAGAAAATATGCACTCCCGTTAAGGGCACTTGACGCAACCCGGCATCCGCAGGCCAACGCTTCAAGCACTGCATTAGAACAGGCATCGTAAAAGCTCGCCAAAATAAAAATATCTATCCGCCGATAAAAACACTGCATATCATCGACTCGCCCAAGAAAACGAACCCTGTGCTCCACGCCAAGCTCCCGTGCAAGGCGGAGATATTTATCAGGTTTCCGCCCTCCGGCCACATGCAAAACGTGGTTTTCCGGCAATCCTGCCAAAACATGCAGGAGTGGCGCGATACCTTTGAGGGCAAAATTGGTTGCGGCAGTGCCGATCACCACATTGTCAGTCGAAATATCCAATTCAGCACGAAGTGACGTCCGCTCTTCTTCTGAAGGATGGGAAAACCGACTCAAGTCCGGCCTGTTGTATATGACGTCTATGGAATCAGGGGCGCGATAAGGATGAGCCTCGACGATCAGATCCCGTACAAAATGTGAAACAGTCACAATCCGCGGTGTGCGATGCATGCGCTGTGCGTCAAGCCAGTGAATGAGCCAGTTGACAGGTGATAGCCGACGCCGAAACATTTTAAACCAACGGGGGAATCCCGCAGGCCAAGCCTGCTGTGAAAGACGCCAGAAAACAGAGATAGGCCCCCCGCCGATACGCAAAATATCCTGGTTGATCGTATTCGCCATACCAAAAACCAAATCATATTTTTTTTTGCGCACACAACGGTCGGCCATGAGGGCAAACCAGAGAACCTTGAAAAGTCGCAAACCGCCAAAACGGCCGACAACGACAGGAGTCACTCCCGCAGGTGGTTCCGTCTCCACGCGGCCGCAGATGAAATCCACCTCGTGCCCACGAGCTGCCAAGGCTTCAGAAAGCCTCCACGCAAAGGATTCTGCGCCGCCATATTTACTGAAGCGGGGCATGGTCACAGCCAAACGCCTTTTTTTATCAAATGTCGCCATAGGCATACCTTGTGAACGATATTGACGACTTTGACAAGGCGGAGTTCTTGCACGGAAAAACAAAGAGCGTTATGAGTCCGGAAGTTTCATACCATCAAGGAGTCCCATGTTTTTTCTGACCCCATCATTTGATCTACACCTGTTCGTACTCATCAACCAACACCTTCGTTGCGGCCTCTTTGATGGCATCATGCCCATTCTGTCGTCCATGACAGTCCTCATAATAATTCTGGCAATTATCTTGGCATTCCTGGCAGTGTGGGGAGGGAAAAAGAATGTTCTTCTCTTCCTCATTTTGATTGCGGCAGTGGGGGTATCAGATTTCTCGACCAATCTGGTCAAAAAACAGGTAAACCGTGTCCGGCCGTACAATTCCATAGCCGAGACACACTATCGGGAAGATGGAGAATGGCGTCAACGCGCGCCTGAATTCAGCCGCACCAAGATAACAGGAAGATCATATCCTTCCGCTCATGCGGCAAACACCATGTGCCTGGCACTTCTGACCATTGTTTTCTGGCCTGCCGTGAAAAAATGGCCTTTGCTTCTCCCGGCAGCTGTGGGCTATTCACGAATATATCTCGGCAAACATTACCCGACAGATATATTGGCCGGATGGCTGATGGGTGCCATTGTGGCAGTCTCAGTCTGGTTGATCTGGCGAGCTCTGAGCCAGAGAGTCCGGCTTTGAAAGAGCTAGGCATCCTTTTCGGAAGAGACAAGTCCTGCTGCCGTTGCTTCTTTTTTATAGCTCCGAAAAATTGCCATTCCAAGCCAGATTGAGGCAAGAAAGAGCATCACTGCCATGCCCAGCGACAACGCCACGCCAAGAGTTGACTCTTCTTTCATCCCTGCACCAAAAAGAGCGAAAATAAAATTTTGCGGAATATAGCCCAAAGTTGAACCGAGAATAAAGGGTATCAATGGAATTGAACTTATTCCAGCAGCAAGATTGGTCAAGACATTGCTCCCGAGAGGAAAAAAGCGAATGGCAAGGGCTGTCCTGAATGGCTTATGACGGAGAAATCCATCAAGTCGACTGATACGGGGACCAAGCTTTCTTGCAACAAGATCCCGCCCTCCCCATCGTGCATAGCACGAGGCCAAGGCGCATCCAAGTCCGGAGCCGATGGTAGACAGGATCGTCCCACCAACAATGCCGAAAGCAAAACCACCGAGAAATCCAACCAATTGACGCGGAAGGCCCGCAGCCGACAGAACCGCCCCGACAACAATAAAAATCAGAAAAGCCAACGGACCATGGCCAATTATATGATCATTAAACCACTCCGTATTCTTGAGCATATCCCCAAGCCCGAAAGAACGGCCCAGATAAACGATTAATCCCAGTCCGGCCACCATGACCAGCCCTTTGACAACGGCTTTGACACCGCCTCTCTTTTCACTGCTTATTGTTTTCGTCATATTTCTGTTGCTGCATCCGAGAGTAGAGATAAAGAAGACAGGCCTGCCCGAGAAAAAAAAGGGGGTCACTCTGGACCACTGCATACACAAGTCCCGAGCCGCACGAAACAAACAGCACAAACATCGTCGCACGCGAAAAAGAATGTACTGTCTTTCGCTTCATGCGCACAAGGCACAATCGCACGAAAAAGGCCCCCTGCAAAACGGTCGCGAGGGCCAGAAGCCACCAATAGGCAGGCAATTGCATGAGTTACTTTTCTTCTTTCACGCTATAGCCGATATGTCGCTTGATAAGCCAACCGACGCCTATAAGATCATAAATACCAGCCATGGCGCGATCAAGGGTTCCGTATTTCGACACCCCTGCTCCACGCTCGCGATGGTTGACCTTGACTTCCTTGATCCTCGCACCCTGCATCTTCATGAGAATGGGAAAATATCTATGCATATTCTTGAATCGAGGCAACTTCAAAAGCATATCCCTGCGCATTATTTTGAGCGAACACCCAGTATCTTTGACACCATCATCCACGATGGCATCCCGGATGGCATTGGCTATACGAGAAGAAATACGCTTAATGAAAGTATCCTTCCGTTTGACCCGCCACCCAATGACCATCTCACAGCCATCACCAAAAAGAGCCAGCATATTTGGTATATCCGCCGGATCATTTTGCAGATCGGCATCCATTGTCACGACGATGTCACTTTCCGCGGCATCGAAACCGGCGCAAAAAGCGGCTGACTGTCCACAGTTCTCTGCAAAAGCCACATAACGAATTTCATCATGCTGATCTGCAAGAGAACGAATTATGGACAAACTGTCGTCCGTACTACAGTCGTCCACGAAGACGGCTTCCCACTGCCTGCCTGTGATATCCACGGCCTGTTTCAATTCATTGAACAACGCTTTGATGTTGTCCTGCTCATTGAAGACCGGCAGTACCACTGAGAATTTGTCGTTGTTTTTCATATGCGAGATGAATTACGGAATTTGAAGGAAGTTGTAAACAGTCAGACTCCCAATCTGGGAAATGAATGCAAAATACTCTCCTGATTTTTTTTAAACTATTTTTAAAAAGCAATTGACAAAAGCTGGGGCACCCCATAGAAACAGCTCTCACGTGTCGCGGGGTGGAGCAGTTGGTAGCTCGTCGGGCTCATAACCCGAAGGCCAGAGGTTCAAGTCCTCTCCCCGCTACCACTAGAAAATCAACCGGTTGCATCGAATGATGTCGCCGGTTTTTTTTGTGTGCATTCTCTGATCCTCAATAACTGATCATGAAAGAAGAGAACCTTCACTCCTCCTTTTCATTGATCATAAATAACTCTCACATTTTTTTTAATTTCACTACTTTTGATTGACAAAATCAAATTCACCCCATAGAAACAGCTCTCACGTGTCGCGGGGTGGAGCAGTTGGTAGCTCGTCGGGCTCATAACCCGAAGGTCAGAGGTTCAAGTCCTCTCCCCGCTACCACTAGAAAATCAGCCGATTACATCAAACGATGTAATCGGCTTTTTTATTTTTCTCTTCACAAGTGAGAGAGATATTCATGACACTGCTGTTTGCTCTGCCCGTGACTTAATTTAAGAGGGCGACAAATATCCCTTTCAATTCATCCGGCTCCATGGGTTTGGTCAGATAATCATCCATACCGGCCTCAAGAAATTTTTCCCTGTCCCCGGTCATGGCGTATGCTGTCAGTGCCACGATAGGAATATCAGCTTTATCCAACCCGACATCACCTCCTCGAATGGCTCTGGCGGTCTCCAGGCCATCAAGAACCGGCATCTGAATATCAAGCACAACCATATCAAAATCAGATTTGGAGAGAGCTTCCAATGCAAGCTCTCCATTGGTAACCAATGTAACGGTACATCCCATCTTTTCCATCTGCCATTTAGCGGACAAACCACTGACCCGATCATCATCCGCCAAAAGCACAGCATGCGCCAAAGTCAAATCCGCGCCTTCAGCCTCCACCATTTTGACCTTTTCACGTGAGACAGATGCAGCCTGATCAGTTTCAAAAGGTATGGAAAGGTATGTGGTCGTCCCCTCACCCACTTCACTTTCCAGAGAGATGGTTCCTCCCATCAGCGAGACAAGCCCCTTCACTATTGACAGCCCCAGCCCGGCACCCTGAAAATTACGTTGGTAACTTCCCTCGACCTGAGTAAACGGTTCGAAAAGAACACCAACCATCTCGTCGGGAATGCCGATTCCTGTATCTTCGATTGAGAACAGCAAACAGGTTTTATCCGCAGGGCACCGAGGGAGCAACCGTGCATCCAATTTAATTGTACCATTTTCCGTGAATTTAATAGAATTACCCACTATATTACTGAGCAATTGCTGAAGTCGCGTTGAGTCGCCCAAGAGTACGGCTGGAATATCCGAATCAAGATTTAGAGAAAATTCCACGCCCTGTTGCTTTGCCACAGGCTGAAAAAGATGTGCCAGCCCGACCATGACATCCTTGAAATCAAAAGGTTCCTTCACGACCTGAATCTTGCCGACCTCAACTTTTGACAGATCAAGGATATCGGATAAAAGCCGATTTAGCCTGGTGCTGGAGTTAAGGGCGATATCCACATATTCCAACTGTTTTTCAGTCGGCTCCGATGATCGCAAAAGGTGGAGCATCCCCACAAGCCCATTTAATGGAGTTCGAATTTCATGGCTCATATTGGCCAAGAAAATAGACTTGGCATGGCTGGCTGTTTCCGCCTGCTCCTTTGCCTGAACCAGGTGATCCTCCATAACTTTTCGCTTTGATATATCCCGGCTGATCGCTATGATATAGGAATCATGATCAATGGTCGTCCCTCCGACACTGACTTCAACATCAAATGCGGTCCCGTCCTTACGTCTATGTTGGGTTTCAAATGTGGTGTGCACCTTGGAAAAATCCTTGAAGATATGACGAGTATCCCCTTCTGTCATCACGGCTTCCCATTCCCAAGTATACATACCAAGAACCTCATGCAGCTCATAGCCAAGCATCTGAGCAAAGGCCTTGTTCGCATCAATAATGCAATGTTCCTGATTGATAATGACGATACCGTCAGTGGCAGTATCCATCAAGGCTCTCCGTCTGGCTGCCTCCCGACGAAATTCCTCCATCACTCTCTTGCGTTCCGTAATATCTCGGGCGATGCCACCTAACCCCAGAAAAACACCTTGATCGTCATAGTGGAACGAACAGGACCACATGACAACTCGATAACTTTGGTTCTTCATATTGACCAAACGATTTTCCAATTTGGCCTGACGGACATTCCTTTCAATGCACTCTTCAAACCATTCCCGAGTTTTTCGTCGATCTTCACGAAGAACAAAATCAAAAACAGAGCGCCCCACACTTTCTCCTGGCGAACACCCAAGAACCATGGCTGCCATATGATTAACAAAGGAAAATCGGGCTTGCCTATCCACGTTCACGATAAGATCTTCCGAGCTTTCCACCAGCCCTCGGTATTGTTGTTCGCTTTCGCGAAAGAGAGTATCCAGTTCGGCCTGCCCCTCCTGACTATTTAACAACAAACCAACCACAAATATGCCACAAAAAATGGCAACCCCATAAGGCAAGGCGATGGCCTGTGTCAGGAGCCACCCAGTCTTGAAATCCTGAACAAAAAGGAATCCCGGCACAATGAGCACAGAGGCAAAAAAAGCGAAATAAAACGCCCTCGGCAAACTGGAAAAAGGTCGGAAAAAGAGATTGATCACAACACCGGCAAATGCCGCAAGAGCAACACCGACCACTCCAGCCAAAACCCCGCCGCCACCAAGGTACACTCGGAAGCCGCCCGCAAGCATTCCACTGATCAAAGCGGACACAGGTCCACCAAAGGCACCGCTCAGCGCAATAACCGCATTCCTTTGATCGACGATCACCCCTTCGTAGACCGGAATTTTTTCATACATGCAGCCGATGGCAAAGAACCCGAACACAATCCCCATTACAATCTGTCGCCCGGACGAGGGCCAGGCAGAGAACTGCTCATGAATGAATCTATACAAAACGACAAGCGCGATAAAAAGCGCGAGATTATTGAAGAGAGAAAAAAAAAGATCCACGCCTTGAATCATAAGCCCGACCTTCATGTATAATCCTGCAACCGAACACGAAGTCCATCTCCGGCATTGAGGAACGACATTGTCATAAAGCGGACTCCAAAGAGAGCAACAAATCCGCCAAGACGTACGATGAACAATTCTGATCCTAGTCGAGTCATATTGACCGGACAATTATATCTCTCTGGGCCTCCTCGAATAATACTCTGAGAATTAAAAAGGAGTAAACTGACAGCCCCTTGGAATAACCGATAAAAAAAAGCTCCGGCACACCTTGCGGATGCCGGAGCAATACAAAGACCAAATGGACAATACTAATCGTCGAGTTGGATATCCTTGCCTTCCAGAACACGATTCATGTTACGCACTGCGCACATTTTTCCACACATGGTACAGGAATCTTCATGCTCCGGCTTGGAGGACTCACGGTATTCACGCGGTTTGACCGGGTCCATGGCGAGATTGAACATTTCTTCCCAATCCAGTGCTGCACGAGCCTTGGACATGGAGTCATCCCAATCCCTCGCCCCAGGGTATCCCTTGGCAACGTCTGCAGCATGGGCAGCGATACGTGTTGCGATAATCCCCTCTTTCATATCGTCAAGCGTGGGCAGGCGCAGGTGCTCTGCCGGGGTGACATAGCACAGAAAATCAGCACCGGACATGGCAGCGATTGCGCCACCGATTGCAGCGGTAATATGATCGTAACCGGGCGCAACATCTGTCACTAACGGGCCGAGGACATAAAATGGCGCACCATGGCACAAACGTTTTTCCATCATCATGTTCCCCGCAATCTCATTCATGGCCATATGACCCGGACCTTCGATCATAACCTGAACATTGCGCTCCCAAGCACGCTTGGTCAACTCACCCAGCGTAATCAACTCTTCAACCTGACAGGCGTCAGTCGCATCGTGCAGACAACCAGGACGACATCCATCACCAAGACTCAGTGTGACATCATACTCTTCACAAATATCAAGCAGACGGTCATAATGCTCATAAAAAGGGTTCTCGGCCTGATTGATTTCCATCCAGGTAAACAGAAGTGAGCCACCACGGGAAACGATATTGGTCAGACGCCCGCCCTGTTTGACCTTGTCGGCAGTATGCCGGTTCAGCCCGCAGTGAATGGTCAAGAAGTCCACACCGTCCTGAACGTGCTTTCTGACAACGTCGAAAAACTCGTCAACAGTGATATCCTGAAGATTCTTGTCATAAAACCCAACTGCATCATAAATAGGAACCGTGCCAATCATAGCCGGAGAGATTTCCACCAGACGTTGCCGGAATTCCTGGGTCTTTCCAAAGCAGCTCAAGTCCATGATAGCCTCAGCCTTGAGATCTAAAGCAGCGCGCACTTTGTCCATTTCAGGTTCGATATCGCAACAATCCTTGGAGATACCAAGATTAACATTGAGCTTGGTACGCATTCCCTCGCCAACACCTTCAGCATCAAGACTAGTATGGTTCTTGTTTGCCGGGATAATGACGGTTCCTTTGGCCATGCGTTCCATCAAGTCTTCCACACGCATATTTTCCTTACGGGCCACGGTCTCCATCTGGGGTGTGACAATGCCTTTGCGAGCGGCATCCATTTGAGTCGTATATTCCATTCTTTTCTCCTTAAGCATGCTGCATCTTTTGACGCAGTGCATTGATTGTCCCGCCGATATCCTCAGACCCGACGATTTCAGTGACAATGGCAACGCAGCGAGCGCCGCGCCTGACCACTTCAGCCACGTTGTGTTCCTTAATGCCGCCGATAGCGACAAACGGAATGTCGACATTGCCGACAACATATTCCAGATACTCAAAACCGACGGGGTCAACCACGTCATCTTTGGTGAATGTCTTGAAGATCGGCCCCACACCGATATAATCGGCTCCACACCGTACGGCTTCACGAGCCTCTTCCGGTGAATGTGTTGACAAGCCTATGGCCATCTTCTCGCCGACAATGTTTCTGACTGCCTGAACAGGAAAATCCTCCTGTCCTATATGAACGCCATCCGCCTCCACCATCAAAGCGAGGTCAATATCGTCATTAACGATAAATGCGGCCCCCGCATCGCGTGTCATCTGGCGAATTGCAAGACATTCCTGATATTTTTCACCACTTTTTTTCTCTTTTTCCCGATACTGAATCAAGGAGACACCACTTTCCAACATCGCCTTGACCACATCAAGATTCGAACGGTCCAGAGAAAACTTTTCCGCTGTCAAACAATAGAGATCAGTATCCAGAATCGTGTGCCGTGAGAATTCCCGACCCATCACTTGCCTCCTTCGACTATGAACTTTTCAAGATAATGATTGAGAACTACGTCTGCCTGTTTGGCTGCGGCAATGGCGACTTTCGGTGAGAGGGGGGGATTTTCCATGGAGCACTCTGTCTGCATGTCACCTATCATGTAGAAGTTTTCCCGCACTTTTCGTGTCACAAGAGCGTCGGTATTTCCCGTTCCCCCGATGCCGGAGGCCGTCACCACAAGCTTGTCGGTCGGCAGGTATGCCTCTACCAGAGCCTTCTTGAACATGGGGTCATCAAGTGCCTCGATGACAACATCACAGTCCATGAATGCGGATTCCATATTATCCGGGGCCAGAGTCAGAGTCCTTACATCAAGATCGAGATCCGGATTGACTGCCAGCATATTCTTGGAAAGAGCCATCACTTTGAGCTGTCCTATCTGGTCGATACCATAGGCCTGCCGATTCAGGTTGGATTCATCCACGCGATCAAAATCGATAAGAACAAACCGCTTGAATCCACTCCGGACAAGATGCATGGCACAATTGGACCCGAGTCCGCCCACTCCGGCTATGCCGATTGTACGGACTTGGAGAAAACGTAAACGATCTTCTCCCAGGTACAACGCTATACCCTGCTCTGTCCTGTTCATGCCGCGCCTCCTGAAACATTCCTGTCAAAGGGTTCCCAATCTTTAAAAACCGGCTGATATCCATGACTCTTGAGCATGGCACACATCTGCTCGACAGAACGGTCGTCACTAATGTCGAACTGACCGACCTTGTCACAATCCTGAGTATGTCCTCCCACGGCAGTAGAAACTCCGGCAGACATCTTGGTCACGCCAAGAGGCAGAAGGTTTTCCCTGAAATCCGGGCTTTCGCGGGTAGAAATAGTAATACCGAGGCGAGGAAGAAAGAGACGCATGGCAAGCATCAATTGGACCATTTCCCGATCAGAGACGAGAGTTGTAGGCTGGAACTCACCTGCATGAGGGCGCATACGCGGCAATGAAACCGATATATCCACATCCGGATAATTATCCATGAGATACGCTGCATGCATCCCTGTCTGCAATGCATCTTTTCTCCAATCTCCCAGACCGAGAAGCGCACCGATATTCACCACACGCATCCCCGCCTGGCACCCCCGCTCCGGAGCATCAAGGCGGAATCGAAAATCCTTCTTAGGCCCACGAGGATGTAAAGTATCGTACAAATCCTCGTCGTATGTCTCCTGAAAAAGGGTCAATCCATCCACACCGACTTCGACAAGCCTTGTGTATTCTTCCAGTGTCATGGCATAAATCTCGATAGACACCGAAGGGAAGTGGTTTCGTAAAAGTGTAACACACTCCTCAAGATACTCGGGAGAAGCCTTGACCCGAGATTCACCCGTTAAAATCAGAAGGTGCCGAAGGCCCGTCGCGGCAATGGCCTTGGCCTCCACCTCCAACTGCTCAGCGGTCAGTTGACTCCTGGGAATCACGTTTTTGGCATTGAAACCACAATAGACGCAATGATTGGAACAATAATTGGATAGATACAACGGAGTGAAGAGCTGAATAGTCCGTCCGAAGTTCTGCGCAGTCAGGGTATTCGCCTTACGAGCCATGTCCTCAATAAACGGTGCTGCGGTCGGGCTCATCAGAGCCAGGAAGTCACCTGGAGTACAATGTTTTTTTGCAATAGCTCGGAGCACATCAGCTTCAGTTACAGCTGCAAATTGTTCTTCCAGAGAAGCTTCTTCCAATTCCCTGCATAGAGGATAATAACTCATGGCATTACTCCTCACCAAGGAAACCGGTCAACGGAGAGGAAGCAATCGCCTCTCTTTGCCGCGCTCCCGGTCCAGAAAGATATGCTTCACGTCCAGCCGTCACAGCACGCCCAAAAGCACGGGCCATCATGACAGGATCACTGGCTGTGGCAATCGCAGTATTGACAAGACAGGCATCAGCACCCATTTCCATGGCTTCGCACGCTTCGGAAGGTCGCCCGATGCCTGCATCCACAACAATCGGCACATTGATCTCATCTATAAGGATGCGAACCATTTCCTTGGTCTTGAGACCACGATTGCTTCCAATAGGTGCACCAAGCGGCATAACCGCGGCAGCACCGGCATCAACAAGTGAACGCGCCACATACAGGTCGGCATTGACATAAGGCAGCACTATAAAACCTTCCTTGGCGAGGATTTCAGTGGCTTTGGCTGTCTCATATCCATCAGGCAACAAATACTTGTTGTCCGAGATGACCTCGATCTTAATCCAGTCTCCACATCCCATGGCACGAGCCAGTCGGGCTATACGAACGGCTTCTTCAGCTGTCCTTGCACCGGAAGTATTCGGAAGCAGTTGCATGTGCTCAGGAATACAGCTCATGACATTAGCGGTTTGAGATTCCATATCCACACGCCGCAGCGCCACGGTAATGACTTGGGCGCCGGAAGCGTCGCATACGGATGGAATAATGAAGTCATCCGCGTATTTTCCTGTGCCGATAAACAAGCGGCTTTTGAATTCAAGGCCGCCGATTTTAAAGATGTCTTCGCTCATGCTTGCTTCTCCTAGCCTCCACCGACAAAGCGGAGGACTTCAAGGTGATCACCGTTGTTGAGTTCGACTGAATCGAATTCAACAGACGGAATGATCTGCCCGTTCAACTCAATGACCACCGTGTCGGAGTCAATTCCATTGAGCTCCAGAAGATCCAGAAGACTCGCGGAGCCCGCTACTTCGACATTCTTGCCATTCATCACGATATCCATGACCAACTCCTTGCCACGAAACGGACCGTGGCTTCACCCAAAAAAAAACGCTTGCCAAGAGGGGCAAGCGTGCAATTATTCCATAACAGAAAGTATGCAGCTTCCCTACGGCGGTATTATCCGCATCAGGTTCAAAGGGTCAGGCGCATTGCCATCTCAGCCCGCATCGGGCACCCCTAGCTCAGTGAACCCTATGTCAAACTATTCTCCATGTAAAGCACTGTCACTGCACTTTCCCCTTGAAAAATCGCTTTGCAATCAATTGCCCCTGACAACAATATGTAATGATAAACAAAAGACAGCAGAGAGTACCAAGAAATATCTTTTTTCCATCTTACGTCACTTATAACCTAAAGTTTCTGAAAAAGTCAGACGATAATAGTTCCGTGACTGAATTATAACGGGGGAAATATTCATGTTCTCGAGCATATTCCAGGCCACCGGATTCAAGCGAGCTCTCACTCTCTGCCAAGAAGGAAAGCATGCTGAAGCGGAAGCGCTCATGAAAAGTCTCCAGGACGAATTTCTCGCAGTGTGCGAGGAAAACGAGGCACTGAAACTCCAACTCTCCGAAGTGGCAAATGTCCTTGATCTGGCGGACAAGGTACAGTTTGATGGTCAGAAGTACTGGCTCAATGATGATGGAGAAAGAAAAGGACCTTTCTGTCAGGTATGTTACGATCGAGACGGCCTTCTGGTCCACTTACAGGAACGCGACAATCACTGGGAGTGCCAAAGCTGCAACAGCCTTTACATTCTCCCGCGGGAAGATTCATCTCCACCCAAGAAGAAATCTGAAGCCCGGTCAACAGTAAAAAAGACTATCCCGCTCTTTCTTGAACGAGAGTTGGGGTAATCATTATTAAGACAATAAAAAACGCAGCATATTGCTGCGTTTCTTATTGTCTTATCCTCACCGGTGAAGCCTTAGAGAAACTTGGTGCCGAGCAAAGTGGTTTTCCGTACCCACTTTTCAAGCATTTTTTCATCGCTGAACTGGACAACTCCATATGCAAGGTCATCAGTATCCATGCCGGGAAGATAAATAAACACGGCTAGATTCTTGGTGGCTCTTCTGTGTTCTTTCCATAAAGTCGTCGCAAAATCCGTCAAGCCGGCAGAACTTGGCAGCGTCGAGGAGGAAAGGAAGACCTTGAGCGTAATCCAGGATTCCCCATATCGTCGAGCCTCAGATTTTTCAAGCAAACGATACTGATAGCCATGTATAGTTTTATCAGCTATCGGATCAGGACGCTTGGCTCCCGAAAAGCGAGTCCGGTCTATCACCATACTTTTTCTCGTCGCGGCAACCGATTCCCCGGCTACAGCTTTTCGAGTCTCTACTTTAGCTGATGATCCGCGAGGACTGCCCTCGTGACGATTGGATTCCGATCCGCTCTCCAAAAGACTTTGCAATGCATAGCCCATGGCTCTTTTTTCCATACGAAGAGGTTCATTTTCTGCAAAAACAGCGTACCAACCGTTTTTTAAAAAATCCACGCGAACCCTTTCGCCAGGCTGCACAGTCCGAACATAGCGGGCCCCAGTCGTTCTCTGCTCACGAATATTTACTTTACGTTGAACAGTCACGACCTTGCCCCATATGCCCGATGGTGTTTCATCTGGTTGCGAGATACCCTTTTCCTCTTTGCTGGAAACTGTCTTCTCTATTTCTCTCGGGGGAGTCACTTTGACACGAGTCCGATTCTCGGATTTGGCAGGGCCAGGAGTTGTCACTCCTGTACTCCCAGCAGGTTCCATATATTCACTACTTGCATAGCCTATGCCGTTCATTTGAGAACGAATCGTCGCATCCGGGGCAAAAACCATTACCCACTCGTCATCGGGAAAATCAATTTTCACGGTTTCGCCGATATCAAGAAGCGTCACCTTCGCCCCCCGAGTAGATGGTTGAGAACGAACATTGAGCTTTTGCGTGGTTTTCATCAGTGTTCCCCACGCCTTCGGCTCGACCCGAGTCTGCTCCGTCTTCAAGAACTTGACATTGGAGTATCCTACAGCCGCATCTTCACTGGCGTTGCTTTCGCCAGGTTCAAAAACTGCAACCCAGCCATCTTTCAGGAAGGCGACACGCACCATCTGTCCAGGATATAAACTGCCAACCCATTCAGCCTTTGCCGAACGGGATTTCCGAAGGTTGAGAGGACGATCTGGAAAACGAATTTCACCAAAAGCCAGAGCCGAAGAAACAGTCAGCAATGCAACACTCAAAGTCAGTATCGTCACAATATAATATTTTCGCATAGGGAGTCAGCCTCTAGAGCATGGAGTTGAGTTCACGAATAACACGATCGGTAATGTCCATAGAATTATCAACATACCCAATAACCTCCGGGTCTGTGAGGATCATGGTAAATCCGCCTTCCTGAGCAATGGCTTGCAGTAATGAATCTGCCCTATGCATGATAAACCGAATGAGGTGACGCTCTTCAGCCTGAATGTCCGTATTGCTCATCTCCACTATCTGTTCATATGAACGGGCAGACAACCGGAGTGACTGTTCAAGAGATTGTTGCTCTGCCACAGACAAAGTATCACTTTCCAGTTTTTTCTTGAGCACCTCAACGTCATGAAGCGCCTCACGTACCCGACGATCTTTCTCCTTTCCCAAATGAGCGAGGTCTTCCTGAGCTATCTGCCCAATCCGGGACTCACTGATTATCCGCTGCGGGTTGACAAAACCGACCTTGGAGCTTTGCGCCGCAGCAATGGGAACGATCAAGAAAATACAAAACAAAAAAAGACATATTTTAAATAATTTCATTATGATAACCCTTTTTATCCTCATCAGTATTTTCTACTCTAGCCATAAAGCACAGATGTTGTCGAGACGAGTTACAGCGTGGTTAACGGGTCCAGGTCAAGAGCGGTACGAATTTTCCCTGGATTGGGATTACTTTGGGCTACATGGGCGTATAAAGTCCGCAATTTTCCCCAATCATCTCCTTTCAGCAAACAATTGAAGCGCAACCGCCCTCGTAACATGGAGAGAGGAGCAGGAGCAGGACCAAGGGCCATAATACCCAAATTGGTAGCCTGCTGCTTTATAATGCGCGTAAAAAGAGAAAGAGAGGCTTGTCCATCACCATAATCCGAAGGGTAGCTTATACGGATCAATGCCAACCTTGAAAAAGGGGGATATTTAAACATCTTTCGCCGCCCGATTTCCCGCTCAAAAAAACCTCGATAGTCTCCCCCCAAAACTTCATTCCAAATGGGATGCCCGGGATTTCGTGTCTGAATAAGCACTTTGCCCGGAGTTGTTCCTCGACCGGCCCGCCCTGCGACCTGAACCAAAAGCTGAAAAGTCCGCTCGGAGGATCTGTAATCAGGCAAATTCAACCCTAAATCCCCATCGACCACAGTTACCAATGTGACATTGGGAAAATGGTGCCCCTTGGAGATCATCTGTGTCCCGACCAAAACCTGTGCATCTCCTCGTCCGAATGCATCGAGAATCTCTTCCATACGTTCTTGCCGCCGGGTTGCATCTCTGTCCAGACGGAGGACTTTCGTCCCTTCCGGCAATGTCTCGCTCAAATATTCTTCCAACCGCTCAGTCCCTTCTCCCATAGGCAGGAAATTTCCCCCTCCGCACTTGGAACAAAGCATGGGATAATGATAGGACATCCCACAATAATGACACACAACCCGCTGTCTGCCCTTGTGATAAGTCATACCGACCTCACACTCGGGGCACCGAACAGTCTCACCACAATCCAGACAATACATCAGAGGCGCATATCCCCGACGATTGAGCATCACAATGGCCTGTTTTCCAGACTTCACAGTCTCCTTGAGCGCTTCAATAGTCCGAGGGGCAAAGGCCTGTTTCGAATTCGTTAATTCAGCAATATCAACAAGCTCAACTTCCGGGAGAACAGAGTCCCCAACTCGCTCCTTAAGAGTGGAAACCGGTATAGCTCCCGTGGCCGCTGCTTGAAACGTCTTGATATCCGGCGTCGCCGAGCCAAGGACAAGAAGCCCGCCCGACTTTTCCACCCGGTACCATGCGACTTCCTTGGCATGATAAGCGAGGCGATCTTCCTGCTTGAATGACTCATCATGCTCTTCGTCCATAATAACCATGCCTAGATTGCCTAACGGCAAAAAAAGAGCGGATCGAGTGCCGACAACAATCACAGGAGCCGTCTCACCTGCCAGGTCGGTGAAAGTCATTTCACGCTTCCTGGGGCTTTGATATCCATGGTGAAAGACAACCTGCTGTCCCGGAAAGTGCTCAGTGACATTTCGATAGAGCTTGCAGGCGAGTGCGACTTCCGGGGCGAGCAAGATAACAGAGCGTCCCTGTTTCAGGCACCGTTCCACCATCTCCAGATAAACAACGGTTTTTCCGCTCCCAGTCACTCCGTAAACAAGATGTGCCCCGCCCCCTTTGGAAAAAGATACTTCCATCTCCTGAATGGCAACCTGTTGCTCCGAAGTTAGGTCATAGACTGGAGATTCCATCAGATCACAGGTTCTACTTCCGTCAATCTCATCCATGGTGTCAGCTGTCAGTTCTCCCAGAGCGACCAAGCCGCGTCCCTCCATCTTTGCCGCAATATCAGGCGCCCATTCTCCAAGGGAATGCTTAAGGGCAAAGAGTGACTGAGGCCCATTATCAAGAAGATGTTCGAGGATACGAATCTGCCGTTTGGCGTTGGGGCGAACAGCCCATGGCGGATCGGAAACAAGCGAAACAAACCGTTCCTCGGCTTCCCGTTGGGCATTAATGCGAACACGCATTCGGCCATCCAACCACAAGGTCATCAAGGCATTGATATCTTCCGTTCCAAAACGGGCCAGTTCCGAAGGACGAACCGTTCCGGGAAGTTTCCGTTCCGACACATGCTTATCGACTCGAAAGGTCACTGCTGCCGTACGCAAACCACGGGGAAGAAGAATCTCAAGGATTCTCCCGACACTTGCCATCTGACGTGCGCCCAGATTCTCGGCCATATCCAAATAATCGGCATCCAGAAGTGGAGCCAATTCCAATGGCCATATGAGCGGTTTCAGGGAAATACCTTCTGGTGCAGAGGAGCATGACCCCATGACGACACCCATGCGATGAGATCGCCCAAGGGGGACTATCACACGCTGTCCGGCCTGCAAATCAGGGAAAAAAGAAGGTCGCTCGTAAGTCAAAACCTGATACGGTGGACTGACGAGCGTAACCTGCCAAAGGTCGGCCATAATGAACTACGGGCCTGCGGGGTAATGAAAAAACTCGCCCAGTATATCAAACGGCGACGGAGGCGACAGACACTGTTTTACGGACAAGGAATTCCCAGAATACAAATCCTCGCCATTTGCCCTATTCACTTCAATCCACTTGACTTTCACCATGAGAACACGATCGCCCCCCATGGTAACCCGTACCATTTCAGGAAGACGAAACCCCTTGAAGGTTGTGTATTCCCCGTAGTTCACGGAAAAGAGCGTCCCCTCGGACAAAAATCGAATCATTATCGGAGAAAAGTCTTCGTTATTCAAATAGACCGCCGGCGAAGTCTTATCATCCTCATCTGCCCCATACATGTAGCATGGCAGGTCGTCACAGAATCCGAGGCTACGGGTCGCGTTGTCCACGCCCCATGCCTTCCATGTCTCGACAGGATTCGGGACCATCCAAACAAATAACGGCGAAACAGCGAACTCTTCTGCCGTGCATTTGGACAATCCATGGCCATTGATTCCCACAGCCTGTGCACCGGAATTCCACTCTTGCCGCCACTTTCCTCGCGCATACCAAAGATGAGCGCTGACATCGGGAAATCCAGGAAATGTCATTTCCGCTTCCCACGAAGAGAGAGCACCGTAGTTTTCATGCAAAAGCTCCGTAAGCTCACTGTCATCCGGTGCAAAAGCGAATGCAGGAAGAGAATACAGGCAAAGACACACAAATATGAAAATTCTCATCAACTGGAACAAGATAAAAGCTCCTGAAGCCGCTTGACAAGGTCGTCACGAAGTTCTTCGTCATGCAGAGCGAAATAAATGTTTGCGGTAAGATATTCCACCCAATCCCCTGCGTCAAACCGTTGTCCACCCAATTTCACGGCAAGCAATTTGTCCTGGTCAGCAAGTCCCTGCAAGGCATCTGTGAGCTGAATCTCGCCGCCCACACCAGCTTTTTGCCCTTCGAGGATGTCAAATATCTCGGGAAGGAGAACATATCTACCAATAATTGCAAGATTGGAAGGCGCTTCCTCCGGTGAAGGTTTCTCGACAAGTTGCGTAACCCTGTAGCGATCATTGCCGATTTCTTCGCCATTGATCACACCATACTTACTGACTTTTTCCTGTGGAACTTCGATAACGCCAACAACGGCCTTCCCTGTCTCACGGGCAGCATTCAAAAGCTCCCCGATCCCGGCATTGATACCGAACATCAAGTCATCACCCAGCATAACGGCAAATGCTTCATTTTTACATGTCTCACGCGCGGTGAGCACGGCGTGCCCCAGTCCAAGCTGCTCTTTCTGGCGTACTGCAATGACATTCACCAGATCCGCGACCCGGCGAACTTCTTCCAGAAGACGAGTCTTCCCTGCACGCTCAAGAAGTTGTTCCAACAAAAAATTTCGATCAAAATGATCTTCGATGATCGTTTTATTCTGATTGGTAACAAAGACAACATCCGTCAATCCAGCGTCAATTCCCTCTTCCACAATATACTGTACGATCGGTTTGCGGAAGATGGGCAGCATCTCCTTGGGGACGTTTTTAGTGGCAGGAAGTGAACGGGTTCCCCAACCGGCAACGGGTATGACAGCCTTCTTGATTTCCATGATTTCCCCTTGGTTCTTATTTCAAATACTTTTCACAGGCATCGACGATGTCGTTTGCGTACAGGTCCACACGATCCCTGTCTGGTCCTTCGACCATAACACGACAAACGGCTTCCGTGCCAGAGTATCTCAAAAGGACTCGCCCTTTTCCGGTAAGAGCCTGCTCAACCTTCTGCACGGCTTCTTGAACCTGAGGCGCATCACCGAATGGAATCTTCCGTTCGACATGCACATTTTTGAGCACTTGTGGGAATGGCTCCAGCAAGCCTGCCAATTCAGAGAGCGGCTTCTGTTTTTCGCACATGATCCTCAACAACTGAAGGGCAGCCAACAGCCCATCCCCTGTCGTTGAATGCTCCATGAAAATAAGATGCCCCGATTGTTCTCCACCAAGCATGGCTCCTTCTCGACGCATGGCCTCAACCACATACCGGTCTCCCACGGCTGTCCGCAACAACTGCCCGCCATTTTCCTGCATAAAAATTTCAAGGGCCATATTAGACATGACGGTTGAAACAAGCATATTCTTGGGAAGTTTTCCTTTCTCCAATAATTCCAAAGCAGAAAGAGCCATAATCTGATCACCGTCAAGAATGCGTCCCTTCTCATCGCACACAATAAGCCGATCCGCATCACCATCAAGCGCAATACCCAGATGGGCATTTTCATCCTGAACGATACTCGATATGACTTCCGGGTACAGGGAACCGCATTTTTGATTGATGTTCAAACCGTTCGGTTCCACACCTACCTGAATGACTTCAGCCCCTAATTCTTCAAGAACTTTAGGGGCAACATTGTATGCTGCACCATGAGCGCAATCCAAAACAACCTTCAGTCCATCCAAGGTCAGCTTATCTGAAAAACTATTCTTCAAATAGACGATATACCGCCCAGCGGCATCGTTGATTCGTTTGGTACGTCCGATATTTTCGGGAGCTGGATAATCCCAGTTCGTCTTGCTGTCGAGGACGAGTTCACTGATCTCGTCCTCAACCTCATCCGGCAATTTAAATCCATTGGGGTCGAAGAACTTAATGCCGTTATCCATGAAAGGATTGTGAGAAGCAGAGATAACGACGCCAAGTGAAGCGCGCATGGAACGAGTCAGAAATGAGATAGCCGGGGTCGGCATGGGGCCGACAAGAAAAACATCCATCCCATTGGCACACAACCCGGAGGTTAATGCCGTTTCGAAAACATAACCCGACAACCGGGTATCCTTCCCAATGACCACTCGATGATGCTTTAAACCATTACGAAAATATTGCCCTGCGGCCAATCCGAGCCTTAGAGCAATTTCAGGTGTCATGGGGTATATATTACCTTGGCCACGCAGACCGTCGGTACCAAAAAGCCGTTGTTTCATCTATAACTCCATAGCCTCGCATATGCCGGGCTATTTTTTTCGTATTGTCGCGGAGACAGTCTCAGGATTTTTTTTCAGCAAACGGCACCCTTCAGGAAGAACGAGATCATATTCTAATGAATAGGTTCCCGGTGCTGTCTCACCGCCAAAAAGGACGGTTGCACTCATATCCTTACGGAACTCATTATTACGAAAAAGGAAAATTGGCCCTTCAATATTCAGCCGGACAAAATCCTGCTGAACTTCCGCCTGATACCCTTCAGGAGCAATGGCAGAAAGTGGCAATTTAACCCATATATCTCGCATTTTAGGCCCGAAGAAAGCTTCCACGCGAACCTGACTGGGGGAAGCCTCGATATTCTCCGGGAGATGAAGTCCTACGTCTTCGACCCAACTTCTCGGCACTTCATTGGGAAAATCTTCTTCGAGAACAACATTGGCTTTGTTGATCTTTCGCAATTGCGTTTCCGGTCCTCTGATCTCAACAAGATCGGGAGCGGTAATGACTTCAAGCAATTGGTAATCAGGATTCAATGAACCGGACCACGCAGACTCCAATGGAATTTTCTTGGAGATTCGGCGATCCACAACCAAAGTCAACCTGTTGGGCTTGATTTCAATGACTTCATATGAAGCAGTGAGAGGGAGCTTTGCAGAATCAATTTCCATGACCTGCTTCCCCGCGCGAAGCTTGCTGACATCCAGAGGATACGTAAGATGCTGTGAAGCGAGACTGTCAACCAACCCTTTCGGGCCACGGAGACGGACCTGGATTTTATCAACCAAACCGTCCTCAATAATCATTCCCTCAGGAGGATTGGTCATGACCACTGGCATTTCAAGCCACGTTTCAACCACTTCTCGTCCGGTGACTAGGAACCATGTGAAGATAGCCAGAGCAAGAGCAAGAATCATTGTTTGCCAATTCTTCATCATAACTCAGCGCCCCAAAGCGTTTCTCAAGACCCGACGCAAACGGATGGCATCCAGACTGGTAGTCAGTCGTCCATTCATAGCAACAGAAACCTCACCTCTTTCCTCGGAAACGACAATGGTGATGGCGTCAGACCCTTCGCTGATTCCCAAAGCCGCCCGATGCCGGGTACCGTACATTGGTTGGCCACGCAATTTATTTGATAAGGGAAGGATGCAAGCGGCGGCAACGATTCTGTCTCGCCTGACGATTACGGCACCATCATGAAGTGGGGTCTCAGTTACGAAAATAGTCTTGAGCAGTTCAGTGCTTATCTTGGCATCAACCTCTACCCCCCTCTCAATAATATCACCAAGAGGCATCGATTTCTCGATGACAACGATAGCCCCGGTATGCGTCATAGACATGGCCATAACCGCTTCAGTGAGTTGATCAAGGGTGGTATCACGAACATTCGACTTTGCCCAAAACCGTTTGGTCCCAACACTTGCCAATCCCATTCGGATGTCATTTTTGAATAAAATGACAACAACAAGGAAGATGGACGTCAGGAACTCCCCAAGCAGGGCATTGAGAGTATAGAGATTAAAAATATCAGAAATGTAGTAGACGACCAGAACAACAACCAGCCCGTAGAGAACGGCCGCAGCTCGGGTGCCCCGAACCAACAGGATTACATTGTAATACAGAAAGGCAACCAGCCCGATATCGAGCACGACGCGCCAGGTTATTTGTATCCCGAAAAGTTCAAACATAATTTTGACTACGCTATTTCCTGAACGATGGTCAATGTTTGACGAGCAAGATTTACCTCATGAACGCGGTGAATAGGGACTCCTTTGGCGGCAAGCAAAGCTGTGGCCACCTGAGTCGCATTCTGCCTTTCACCAACACCAAGCCCGAGCAGCCCCTGCCAGAGAGACTTGTTTGAAAGCCCCATGTAAAGCGGTAAACCCAGTTTCTCAAATCGATTTATATTCTTGAGAATGGTCAGGTTGTGCTCAAGAAGTTTACCAAAGCCGATTCCGGGATCGAGAACAATCCGGTCTCGGGGCAACCCGACTTTGTCCAACATCTCCAAACGCGATTCAAAAAAAGCAAGAAGAGTATCAACGACATCATCATATTGAGGTGCATCTTGCATATCTTCAGGTCGCCCCAAACTATGCATCAATACGTATCCAGGCTTAAATTGTCCGATAATATCAAGCAACGCAGGGTCGAATGCACAAGCTGAAACATCATTGAGAATATCCGCCCCTGCTTCAAGTGCAGCTGCGGCAACTTCGGCCTTGTAAGTATCAACCGAAAGGACAGTATTCCCATTTGCTTCGGCCAGTTCTTTGATGACCGGAATAACCCGAGCCATCTCATCTTCAGCAGAAACATGGTCCGCATACGGACGGGTCGATTCGCCACCTATATCCAGGATATGTGCCCCCTGCTCGGCCAGCAGCAGACCATGGGCCACACTCGCATCCACACTGTCGTGTTCTCCCCCATCATAAAATGAATCAGGAGTCACATTGACAATTCCAGCAATAAAGAAGGGGGCAGGTCCAAGAACCTTGCCCCCTTTTACTGTCCATATCGTATTATTCATAGTCGGTAATGCCGATATCCATCAATATGTTATTGAATTTTTGAACTACCATCTCCGCCTGGCTTCGAAGGGTCATCCGCTTCATCAAGGATGAAATCTTCACCGGAGGAAGCCTCAGAGGAATCGTTCTCAGGTGTATTTTCTTCGCTCATCGGTTTGTACCCAGCGTTGGCAGAATCACTGTGGGTCACTCCGTTTCCGCCTGAGGATGCCGGAGAGCCACCGGAAGGCGTCCCAGTATTATTTTCCATGGGTGGCAAGTCCTTGCCTTCCATGAGCAGATCAATTTCTTTGCTGGAAATGGTTTCACGTTCGAGCAGAGCTTGAGCTATAGCTTCCAGCTTGTCCCGATTGTCAGTCAATAAAGTCATGGCAGTTTCATGAGCTTCTTCGACAAACCGACGCACTTCTGCATCAATCATCTTGGCAGTCTCTTCGCCATAATTCTTATTATGCCCTATTTCTTTGCCGAGGAAGACCTGCTCCTGATTATCTCCAAAATCCAAGGGACCGAGTTTATCGCTCATACCCCAGACGCACACCATGTTATGGGCAATGCGAGTCGTTTGCTTGATATCATTAGAAGCTCCGGTCGTCAGGTGGTTGAAAATCAACAATTCTGCAACCCTTCCGCCCATACCGCAGGCCATACGCGCTTGAAGATATTCCTTCGAAATCGTCAACTGTTCTTCTTCGGGCAGATACAAAGTCACACCCAAAGCTCGACCACGCGGAATGATTGTCACCTTGTGAACCGGATCAGCCTTAGGCATCAACTTCCCGACCAGCGCATGACCAGCTTCATGGTAAGCAGTCGTGCGCTTCTCTTCGTCGGTCATAATAAGGCTGCGCCGCTCTCGGCCACCCATCATGAGCTTGTCCTTGGCTTCTTCGAAATCCGACATACCAATCTGATCCTTGTCAGCCTTGGCAGCCTGGAGAGCTGCTTCGTTGACAAGGTTCTCCAGGTCTGCGCCGGAAAATCCGGGAGTACCGCGGGCGATAGTAGCCAAGTCCACTTCCGAAGACAGTGGTGTTTTTCGACTATGTACCTGAAGAATCCGTTCACGCCCGCGCAGATCAGGATTAGGGACTACAACCTGACGATCAAAACGTCCTGGTCGAAGCAAAGCCGGATCAAGAACATCAGGCCTATTTGTCGCAGCAACAAGAATAACGCCCTCGTTAGACTCGAAACCATCCATCTCCACCAGTAATTGGTTGAGTGTCTGTTCCCGTTCATCATGCCCGCCACCCAAACCGGCGCCACGCTGACGACCGACGGCGTCGATCTCATCAATAAAAATCAGGCAGGGAGCATTCTTTTTACCTTGGGCAAAGAGATCTCGAACCCGAGAAGCTCCGACGCCAACAAACATCTCGACAAAATCGGAACCGGAGATGGTATAAAACGGGACTCCAGCTTCTCCTGCAACGGCTCTCGCCAGCAAGGTTTTACCTGTACCAGGACTCCCGACAAGCAGGACACCCTTGGGGATTCGCCCACCCAACCGAGTGAATTTACGTGGTTCCCGAAGGAAATCGACTACCTCGGAAAGCTCTTCCTTGGCTTCATCCACACCGGCAACGTCTTCAAACGTAACCTTGGCGGTTTCTTCACTTATTAGACGTGCTTTGGACCGACCGAAGCTCATGGCTCCGCGTCCGCCACTCCCCCCACCCTGCATTTGGCGCATGAAGAATATCCAAACACCGATGAGCAGAAGCATGGGAAACCATGATAGAAGCATGGTCATATACCATGGGGATTCATCCGGCGGTTCCGCCTTGACCTCAACACCCTTCTTGATAAGCGTGTCTATAAGATTCGGGTCTTGCGGGGTATAAATCTGGAACTTTTCACCAGACGTTTTCACGCCGGAGATTCGTGGTCCCTGGATTTTCACCTCGGCGATGTTGCCACTGTCCACCATAGAGAGGAATTCACTATAGGACGGCGTATTTTGTGGCACAGGTGGTTGATTGAAAAGATTGAAAAGGACGACCATCAAAACAAAGATGATTGCCCAAATAACCAGATTTTTCATATGGCTGTTCAAAGGAACTTCCTCCGGACATACGGGTTCACCGCCTGCCCCTCGTGTGCGGACCGCATAACGGGGGTGCGGCCTGTGGTTTATCGTCTGCTAAGAACTTAGGATAATGCCCTTGGGTGAAAAATCAAGGGATACGTAACAAAAAAAGCCACGTATCGTGTTTTCCGGGAAGACTGACAGCTATTTGACTGCCTGGAGCCATTCCCTAAGGTCAGTAATCTGTTTGGCAACAGATTGTGGACCGGTACCTCCCGGAGATGTCCGACGCCGGACGCAGGCCTTATAATCCAACACCAGGAAAACATCATCCTCTATTTCATCCGAAAATTGCTTCAGTTCATTGAGGGTCAGTCCCTCAAGTCCGACTCCCTTACCTTCGGCAAAAGCAACGGCCGCACCGGTAATATGGTGAGCCTCACGAAAAGGCATTCCTTTGGCGGCTAGATAATCAGCCAATTCAGTGGCATTCAGAAAGCCGCGTTCCACTGTTCCAAGCATCTTATCCGGAACAAATTCGAGTTGGCCAAGCATGTCGGCCATAATATCAAGTGACGCGGTCACGGTCTTGTCAGCATCGAAGAACGGCTCCTTGTCCTCCTGAAAATCACGATTATAGGTCAAAGGGAGTCCTTTAAGCAAAACAAGCAACCCCATGAGGGAACCGACCACTCGACCGGTCTTGCCACGCATTAATTCACAGGCATCCGGATTCTTCTTTTGTGGCATGATTGAAGAGCCGGTAGCATATTGATCCGGCAATTTCACGTACCCAAAATTCGGATTGGCCCAAATGATGATCTCTTCACACATGCGGGAAAGATGCGTCATGATAAGACTCCCGGCAAAGACAGCCTCAAGAGCGAAGTCCCTGTCGGAAACAGCATCCATGGAGTTAGCAAAAATCAATGGAACTCCAAGATCATCGGCTACGGCCTGAGGATCCACTGGGTGAGTGGTTCCAGCCAGAGCGGCAGCCCCCAAGGGCATAACACAAACCCGCTTGAGGCAATCCGCAACACGTTCATAGTCGCGCTTGAACATCTGCGAGTAGGCTAGCAAATGCTGAGCCAGGCTCACAGGCTGTGCAGGCTGAAAATGCGTGCATCCGGGAAGCAATGTCTCCCCATGCTCTTCGGCACGAGCCACATATACATCAACCAGAGACGTCAGACATTCCTGCCACACGGCAAGACGCGCGGTCACATACAACCGAAAATCCAAGGCAACTTGATCGTTTCTGCTGCGGGCCGTATGCAATTTGCCCCCAAGAGGACCAATGATTTCCGTCAGACGTGACTCGATATTCATATGAACATCTTCCATCTCGGTCTTCCAATTGAAGTCTCCGACTTCAATTTCCGCCTTAACCGTATCAAGGCCATCACAAATCTGCCTTGCTTCATCCTCGGTCAAAAAACCCTGCTTCGCCAAAACGCGGGCATGGGCTTGAGAACCTCGAATATCCTCGGCATAGAGCTGCCAATCAAATGAGACTGATTCGGAATATGCTTCCATGGAGGCGGCGGTGCCTTCGGCAAACCGGCCACCCCATAATTTTTTTTCTGCCATCTGTAATTACTCGCAGGAGTCTTCAGTGTCCTTACCGCCCCATTTGGACTGCTGCATACGGCCCTTGAGACGGAGACCAACCAGCTTGATGAACCCTTCGGCATCAGCCTGATCGTAGATATCATCCTCTTCAAAAGTGGCAAGCTCTGCTTGATACATGGAGAAAGGAGACTTGCGGCCGAGCGGGACACAATTTCCCTTGAACAGTTTGACTCGAACAGTCCCGGTCACTTTTTCCTGAGACTTGTCAATCAATGCCTGCAAGGCCTCGCGCTCAGGAGAGAACCAGTACCCATAGTAAACCATTTCAGCATATTTTGGAATCAAGCTATCGCGCAAATGCATCATCTCACGATCCATGCAAATACCTTCAAGATCTCGATGTGCTGCGGCCAGAATAGTCCCACCTGGAGTTTCATACACGCCACGGGATTTCATTCCGACAAAACGATTCTCGACCATATCCACACGCCCGATGCCATGCTTGCCACCCAGTTCATTGAGTTTTGACAGCAGTGCGGCAGGCGAATATTTTACAGAATTGACCGCAATAGGATCACCAGCTTCAAAATCAATGGTGATTTCCTCTGGATCATCCGGACACATTTCTGGCGGAGTGATGTTGCGATAACAATCCGGGCCAGGAGAATTCCACGGGTCTTCCAGTTCACCGCCTTCAAATGAAGTGTGCAGCAAATTGGCATCGATAGACCATGGTTTCTTGCGACTCACCGGAATGGGAATCTCATTTTCCTTGGCAAAATTGATAAGATCTGTGCGAGACTTGAGATCCCATTCACGCCAGGGAGCAATCGTCTTCAATCGAGGATTGAGAGCCATGGTCGCCAGTTCGAAACGAACCTGGTCATTGCCCTTGCCTGTAGCACCGTGAGACACCGCCTGTGCTCCCTCCATTTCAGCGATTTCGACCATACGTTTGGAGATAAGGGGGCGTGCAATGGCTGTCCCCAGCAAGTAACGTCCTTCATACAAGGCATTAGCTCTGAACATGGGAAAAACATAGTCACGCGCAAATTCCTCGCGCATATCCTCGACATAAGCCTTGACTGCGCCAGTTGCCAGCGCTTTTTCCTCAATGCCGTCCATCTCTTCGCCCTGACCAAGATCAGCGGTCATGCAGACGACTTCACAGTTATAATTGTTCTTGATCCACTTCAAAATAATCGAGGTATCCAACCCGCCGGAGTAGGCGAGGACAACTTTATCTATCTTGCTCATTGAAATATCCCTCAGGTCTCTCTAATTAATTCTTATATATCCATTCAAGAATGGCTTTTTGCATATGCAGACGATTTTCGGCCTGATCCCACACAATGGAGTTCGGTCCCTCAAAAACGGATTCAGTCACTTCTTCACCGCAATGAGCAGGCAAACAGTGCATGAATTTGGCATCAGCAGCGCCTTTCGCCATCAAATTCTCATCCACCACAAATCCGGTAAAAGCAGCTTCACGTTTTTTCTGCTCTTCTTCCTGCCCCATGGAGGCCCAGACATCCGTATTGATGTAATGTGCTCCAGTTGCAGCTTCGACAGGATCACGGGTAATGGACACTTTGGCTCCCAAGCCTACGGCTTTGTCCACCACAGCCGGGTCCGGATCATACCCGGCAGGGCAGGCAATGGCCAACTCATAGCCGAAGGTGACGGAACCATTGATAAATGAATGAGCCATATTATTGCCGTCTCCGATCCAGGCTACCTTAAGCTTTGCCAGATCTGGAGTACGTTCATACATGGTTAAGACATCAGCCATGATCTGACAGGGATGGTACTCATCCGTCAGCGCATTAACTACTGGGATATCGCCATATTCGACCAGGGTTTCGAGCTTCTCCTGGCCGAATGTTCGCACTATAAGCCCGTCTGCATAGCGCGACAAAACGCGCGCCGTGTCCCTAAGGGGTTCACTGCGGCCAAGCTGGGAATCCTTGGAAGTAATAAAGACCGGGTCACCACCGAGCTGGCGAACGCCAACCTCGAAAGACACACGGGTCCGCGTGGAAGCCTTTTCAAAGACTAGAAGCAGAGTCTTGCCTGCCAGAAGATCAGTCCGGACCTTGTTGTCCTTCATCTCTTTGGCACGCAAAAGAACCTGCCGGGCCTCATCCCGAGGGATGTCCAGAATGGTCAAAAAGTGCTTGGGCATCGGGTTCTCTCCATTCTTCGATTGCCTATAACTTACGAAAGAGGTGGAGTTTGGCCCATTATCACTTGAAAGTAAAGATTTTTGGACTGTTCAAGTGACGGATTTCAGAGCCAACCATCCCATCATAAAAAGGACTCTCGAACTAAAGTAAAGGCATACAAACGCCCCGCACTGCACCACCTGACATTTTTCTGATCATCCTGCTCCGGAAGTCTCACAGGCTACTCTACGACAGCATACTCAAGCTGGACTCGATCCACAGCAGCATCCGTCATATCATACATACTGTCGCCGTGGTCATATCCTGCCAAATGCAGTGTCCCATGGGCAAGGAGTCGTGCAAGATGAAGGACCGGGGGTTGCCCATAAAGGGATGCCTCACGACCGACAGCATCCACAGACAAGGCCAACTCTCCCAAAAAGACAGGACCCTCTCCTTCCTGCCTAACACCAAGCTCAGGCTCATCGGCTACAGGAAAGCTCAGGACATTGGTCGGTCCGACACACCCCATGAATTCCTTATTGAGACGAGCTATTTCTTGGTCGGCAACCAATTTGATGACCAGGGAACATCCCTCCAACCCGAGAGAATCCAGCAAAATATTCATCAGATCGCCAAGCTCATGCCTGGAAAATGGAAATCGCGGATCAAGCCGCGTTTCATTGACTATGGATATATCGCAGGTCATGTCATTTATCCGTTTTTCTCATGGACATCATACGCACGAACGATACGCCCGACCAAAGGATGACGAATGACATCGTGTTCATCAAATAGGATGAACTGAATCCCCTTGACCCCATCAAGAATGGAACGGGCATTCAGTAACCCCGACTTTGCATGAATCGGAAGGTCGATCTGCGTAACATCGCCTGTAATCACGGCACGAGAACCAAACCCAAGACGTGTCAGAAACATCTTCATTTGCTCTGGCGTAGTATTTTGAGCTTCATCAAGAATAATAAAAGCATCATTCAATGTACGCCCACGCATAAACGCCAAAGGAGCAACTTCGATAACACCTGTCTCAAGATATTCTTCCACCTTGGCAAAATCCAGCATATCATGCAGGGCGTCATACAATGGACGCAAATACGGATTAATCTTCTCCGCAAGATCACCAGGCAGAAATCCAAGCTTCTCACCCGCTTCCACTGCCGGTCTGGTCAGGACAATACGCTTGACCTCGCGCCGCATAAGCGCACCCACAGCCATGGCTACGGCTAAATATGTTTTCCCGGTACCGGCCGGACCTATGCCAAAGGTCATATCCGCCTCACGAATGGCGTCAAGATACTCCCTCTGATTCAACGATTTGGGAGCAACAGTTCTCTTCCCGGAAGTGGCGTAAACATCGCCCTTGAAGACTTCACCGACATCGGCTGAAGGCTGCCTTTCCAATATCCGACAAGCAAAATCCACATCCTGAGGATACAGATTTTTCCCCGCCTTGAGCATCGCATAAAGTTGAGTCAGGACTTGTCCGGCAAGACAGGCCTGATCACCGTTCCCGTCGGCATCACCAGTCACTATGGAAACAGAATTCCCTCTGCTTTCCAACTGGACGCCCAGTCGTTCGGCAAGAAGCTTGAGATGCTGATTCTGTGGTCCAAACAGTTGATTTGCCAACTGCCCATCATCGAATTCGAGCTTGGTGGAAGTCAGTTGAGGTTCCTCCCTCATCCTTTGGTTCTCAGAAACATCCATTTGCACAGCTTGCGCTCCATCAGGTTAGCCAATTCATAAAGAGCTGCACCCATCAGACTCATGCCGATGATCCCCGTAAACATAGTAAGATAATCCATCGCGCCCCAGGCGTCCATAATCATATATCCAAGCCCCCGACTAGTGGCAAACGATTCCACGAAGAACAGAACAGCCACAGAAACACCTGTACCGAGTCTCAGGGCGGTAAACCCGTGGGGCAAAGCAGCAGGGAGCAGGACCTCCCGCAGAATATCAATCCCTGAGCCTCCGAGAGATCGGACAGAATCATAGTATTTAGGATGAATGGATTTCACCCCATCCCGAGTGGTGACTAAAATCTGATACCCGAGAATAAGTGCTATCATGGCAATCTTGGACAGATCTCCAAGCCCAAATAAGAGCAGAAAAACAGGAAGTAATACTATCTTTGGCACTGGATAGGTCAGAAAAATGAACGGCGCGAAAAGCTGATCAATTTTTTTTACTGACCCCATGACAAGCCCTAAGGGAAAAGCGATACACCAGGCCAAGGCCATGGCTGAGACAGCACGATAGCCACTGACCAAAAAATGTTCCCAGAACAACTTGGTGGTGGTAGCAAAAAAGAAGAGACGCAACGCCTCTTCAGGGTGAGGCAGAATTATACCGCCCAAAGCAATCGCAGCCAGCTTCCAAAGACCAAGTAGAACCACAACGACAAATCCATAGTGCAGCAGTGATCGAAACCAGATCACCATACTTCCTCCACAGTGTGCCGAAGTTCTTTCAACAATTCAAAACATCCTTTGCTCTCTCGAATTGCAGCCTCTCCGAACCTGGGGTTATCGAACAAAGCCACAGGCCGGGCCGGGCGACCGGACATGACCATAATTCGTTTGCCGAGAACAACAGCCTCTTCCAAAGAGTGGGTCACCAGCACATAGGGAACCTTACGCTGCTGCCAGACGGCCAATAATGCATCCTGCAATCGTTCACGCGTCAAGGCATCGAGGGAAGAAAAAGGTTCATCCAGTAACATAAGACGGGGGCGGGAAACAAAAGCCCGTGCTATGGCTACCCGCTGCTGTTCTCCTCCACTCAAAGTCGCAGGAAAATCTTCATCGCGGCCAACAATTCCGACCTCGGCCAACTGTTCTCGTGCCCGCTCCAGACGTTCCGTTTTTGCCACACCCTGCACTTTCAACCCCAAGGCTACATTCTCAATAACACTCTTCCATGGGAGCAGCCCGTAGTCTTGTAAAATAATGGAGATATCAGGCGTCGGACCATTAATGGGCCGACCAGCCAGAGAAGCTGTTCCGGCATCAGGGGAAGACAATCCGCAGAGGAGATACAGCAATGTCGTCTTGCCGCACCCAGATGGTCCGACGACCGCCAAGGTTTCCTCTCTTCCCAGCGTGAAGGAAACCTCCTCCAAAACAGCCTCGCCGTGGTATGCTTTTCCCAGATTTGTTGCTGTCAGCATAGGTTATGGGATTATAGGTGACAGAATCAATTCATGGGGAATCATTTCCTGCAACAATCCCCTCTCCTTCATCCACGCCTGTACGTCATCAAGTTCAGCGGAAGTCGGCAAGGTCGGCATGGGATAGGGATAGATTGGAAATTTATCAATCAACGGTTGAGGAATACGACAAGTTTGGGCCATGAGTTGACGGTATTCCTCCGGGTGACGAGCCAGCCGGGTTACCGCCTCTTTGTAAGCTGTGACGAAATTGACATACGGTTCCGCACCATCATTGAAATATTTGCGATGCAAGCAGAGGACTGTCAACGGCCTATCTAGGTCTTCGGCTGTGGCAAATATGCCACCGCCCTTGAGCTTGGCGAGTGAAAGCAGTGGTTCCGGCAAAATTGCCATATCAATCTGATCAGTCATGAGCATCTGAAGGCGAATGGGCAGCTTCTTGATTTCTATCTGGGAAAAATAATCGAGGGGGACACCCTTTTTTTCATTTATTCTGTCTGCCAGATATTCCATGATGGTCGACTTTGAAAGCCCGAGCTTCGCCCCTTGCAACTCCGGAAGTTTCCACTCACTCCGTGCAGGCGACTTCGCAATGCCGAACAGGGGAAATCCGGGTGTCGTCCGCCAGGAAGTCAAGGCGATGTACATGGGCACATTCTTATTGATGAGCATACAGGTGGCGACAATATCTCCAAAATAACCATCCAACTCACCAGCCTGCATTGCCATATCTCGCTCCAGAGCCGAAGAAAATCGAATCAATTCGACATCCAACCCATGCTCCTTGAATAATCCGTCATTGACTGCCACCTGAAGAGGAAGCGTATCAAGGACAGGCAGAATACCGAAACGGATCTTCACGTCTCCGGCATGGGCAAGGGAACTGAGCATTAAGAGTAAGACAACCACAAGTACGTTTTTCTTCATCCCATATCTCCCATATTTTGATGAAGATAACGTACCATGGCTGCACATGAAAGAAAAGGCGGAGCAGGAGAATATCCTGTCCGCCACGAACTTTCGAATCTCACCAGACCGGTGAGAATTTCCTAACCTCAACCTCCACTCCTGGAGCCAATGAAACTTCGCCCGACGAGAAAGAGAAGCACAAGCCCACTTCCGACGCCCACCCAGTGAGGCAAGGCTTCGGTCACTTCGGAAACAACGGCCCTGATATCAAGTCCAAGGGCCACGTATAAATGGTCAACAGCCCATGCCAGACCCAAAGAGCAGATGACAATCGAGAGGACATAAAGCCCTGCCGCACGCTTACCGAGACTTTTGAGCATAACAGTTATCGTCGCACCGTTGGTAGCCGGTCCTGCCAACAAAAAGACAAGAGCCGCGCCTGGGGAAAGTCCCTTGAGCAACAGTGAAGCAGCGATAGGTGTCGAAGCTGTAGCGCACACATAAAGCGGCAGTGCCACCACAAGCATCAAGAGATAGGAAAGGAAGCCACTTCCAACATATTCGTTGAGCGCATCCGCAGGCATGGCAGCCGAAATGATACCGGCAATGGCGACACCCACTAAAAGCCAGCGTCCAATATCCTGAATCATCTCACCAAAAGCATATTGCATTCCGCCGACGAACTTACCATAAGCCGTCGGATTGCTATTCGGGTCGCAATGGCCGTCCGAGCAGCCACACCCTCCGTGCTGGTGACCATCCTCATGCTCATGGACATGTTCCACTGGAGCCATCAAAACGCCCAAAGGCAACGGCTCTTTCTTCTTTTCAGGAAAGGCATTGACCAATATTCCGGCAAAGATGGCTGTAATGGAGGCAGCGACAGGACGAATGACTGTCATCAAAGGATCGATAAGCGCATAGGTGACAGCCATGGAATCCACCCCTGTCTCCGGGGTTGAGATCATGAAAGCCGTCGTGGCTCCTTTGCTTGCCCCCTGCCTGCGCAATCCCAAAGCCGCAGGAAGCACACCGCAAGAACAAAGCGGAAGAGGAACACCTATTAATGAAGCCTTGACGACGGAACCAACCGAGTCGCCCCCCAAGTGCTTTGCCATAAATGAATCAGGCACGAAGGCCTTCAGCAAACCGGCTACAAAAAAACCGAACAGCACATAGGGACCGGCCTCGACCAACACATTCCACGATTCTTTTAATATATCAGTAAATATGTCCATAATCCCACCCACCTGCTCTCTGTACATACGTCATGATTGAGCAAGCATTCATATTATAGGGTAAAAAATATATGAGGAAGGAATCACCCTTCCTCACGAATATGATCAAGTCCCTGAGAAACCAGATTTCGAACATGATCATCGTCCAAAGAGTAAAACACGTTCTTCCCTTCCTTGCGATACCGTACCAATTTGGCAGCACGCAAAAGCCTGAGTTGGTGCGAAATGGCCGACTGCGACATATCCAGAACTTCAGCCAAGGCGCAGACGCACAACTCATTGATGGAAAGTGCATACAGAATCCTGACACGCGTATAGTCGCCAAGGGCCTTGAACAACTCTGCCATGAACAGAAAATCCCGTTCGGAGAGCATTTTTTCTCGGACCTTGCCCACGTTTTCAGCGTGTTGCGTCGTATCACTGCATGCTATATTCGACATGTTTACCTCAATATCATATGAGCAGTTGCTCAGTTGTAATAAACGTACCCTCGTCCAAAGCGAGAGTCAAGCGTGAGAAGCGCAAAAAAAGCCGCCTTCAATCTGAAGACGGCTTTACATTCTTCATTTCAGCGTATTAGCCGACGAGAGCCTTGGCTGCATCCAGTGCAGCCCCATAATCAGGCTCATCAGTAATTTCAGGCAGGTATTCTACATAAGCGACCTTGCCTTCCTTGTCGACCACGAAAACGGCCCGAGTCAAAAGACGCAATTCCTTGACCAAAGTCCCCCACCCCTCACCGAAGGAAGCATCCTTATGATCGGAAAGGGTCTTCACTGCATCCACCCCCGCAGCTCCGCACCATCGGGCCTGAGCAAAGGGCAAATCCATGGAGACGGTGAGGATCGTGACATCATCGCCAAGAGCCGCAGCTTCAGTATTGAAACGGCGAGTTTCCATATCGCAAACAGGAGTGTCAAGGGAAGGGACGGATGCGATGATCAGAACCTTTCCCGCAAAGTCAGCCAGCGATGCCGACGACATGTCATTTCCTGCCAATACAAAGTCAGGAGCGGTATCGCCAACCTTAATCTCCGGTCCTATCAATGTCAGGGGATCACCCTGAAAAGTAGCAACTCCATTTCTTTCACTCATGAGTATTCTCCTTATTGATCTCTTTTCATATCAGAGCTTCAGCATAACACGCGATTGCCTTTGCATCAAAGAGTTTTGTCATTTTCGCCCCATCTCACCATGACATATTACCTCGGCCTGTCAAGGCGGAATGGTATCGACTACCCAAGCCCAAGGCGCTGCAATGTAAGATATTTGCGACCGGCATTTTCAATTATTTCCATCACCATGTCGCGATGTTCCAATCCCACGCCCTGGAGTTCTTCCAAGAGTTGAACAACCTTTTTCTCCTCTTCGAGGTACCCCAAGACAACCTCAGGAATATCTCTTACCGAGACCAGCGTACTGGCCCATCCCATGCCTTCCTGATACATCATCTTTGCAGACACAAAAGAAGCTATCAACGCCAACTGATGCCGACGCGGAATATCCCGGACAATCCGATCCCGATATTTCTCAACAAGGATAGCCGGGCAGTATGAAAGCAGGACATCACACAACTTCGGATCATCGGCCAAGATCCCAACACCTTCTTCAAGAACCAGGGCAACATGATCAGCCAATGTATTAATTGAGTTTGAAAGCTCATAGGATAGCTGAGTAATCGTTCGCTTCCCTCCCGCCATTTTGTACTCACGCATGAGCAACCGGGCTTCACTGCGAGCACGAGCACGCAAAATAACCATCAATTGCGCCACATAAGTCTCTTTTATCTCGAGGAACTCAGACTCAGAAAGAATCAAGCCAGCAAGGATTTCATAGGATGAACAAATAACACCAGTCTTGTTCGCCGATGGTCCCGGCACAGCCAAGACCCCAACCCGCTCCATCTCGGCCCGAGCTTCAGCCGAAATAAAGATATTGGCACCTTCCACAAGCCCTCTCGCCGAAGATGTGCCATCTTCCAAGAGGAAACGCTTCCAGTTCGACATATTAATCGTATCCGGACGTCCTCCAGACGGGATGAATATATCCGCCACAGCAGTATTATGCAGCTCATTCCTAATGCGGGTTCCCGCTGGATCTTCGGTGGAAACAACAAAAGCATTTTCTCCCTTGAGTCTCGATTTATCAAAATGAGAAGCTTTATAATTTCCCTCAATAAGCCGAAGCAGCTCGGCATGATCCATCCCTTCGGGATCATAGGTTGCTCCGTGGCCATCGGTCATGGCCACGATTCGGGCATTCTCGCCATATTCACGAATCAGAATCTTCATGACATTCGAAGCCACATCACCGGCTGGCCCACCTGTAAGCTTGACTGTAAAGGGCTCACTTCTCGGATCTATGCCAAGAGTCTTGAGTAACTCTTCGGCAAAGACAATCACACCTTCGCTCGTGACACCATATTCTTTATGGGCAATACCAGCACCGGGCTTGGAGCTCATGAAAGCACTGGGCCACTTGTACCCGCGCAACTCCGCGCGCTTGGTTATCCACATGATATGTTGCGGCGTAATATTTTCATCAGGGCCGAGGAATATCTGCTCTTCCCTACCAAGATAATCAACAATACCAGGCAGAACAAATTCATTTTTGCCCTTTGGCACAACGAGCAAATCGAGGAAAGAATCAACCATGCTTCGAACCGCCAACTCAATATCCGCATCCGGCCCGAGCAGAATCACTGCTTTGGACCCTCCTTCCGGAATATCCTTGTTCTTGAGTTGCTGGGCGCTGGCCAATTTCGTAACTTCGTCGAAAAGACGATTGGACTCCAATTCAAAATGTTCCTGTGTCCATGTGGGGACCACTCTCACGCCACCTCGCGCTATATCCCTATAGCGAACATGAAATGCAAAACTGTATGGACCATGGAAGCAATATATGCCGAAGGGTCTTTCCTCCTTGGGCATCGGAGCAAGAATCATCGGGTCAAGCCGAAAACTCAGGCCAAGTTTTTCCGGCAGGTAATAATTAGTACGCAGAGTATACCGGAAAAACCGGTAGATATAGACCAGAATTCTACGATGAACGACGTTAGATATCTGCCGAATTTCTTCCCGCACTTCCTGCCTGCGAGAGCTTCGAATGGTTACACGATCACCCTGAAATTCAGGATTGAAGCGTGCATCGAAGTACCCCATGAGCTTTGCCACTATATCGCGATGCTTGAGGACAACATAGGTAATCCTGCTGGAACTATAGGCATGCATGTCTTCGCTGATGAGAAATTGATGCGCGAATTCGCTGGCAGCCTGCATGAGCATGACTTGCCCCAATTCCCATCCATCATCCTCTGAGAGCGCTTCAAGTCCGTGAAAGGCGAACCACTTGGTCAATTCGCATTGCCTTTTGAAGCGTCTCCATTGCTCCGAATCTTCTTGCATATCTATGCGAGCGCGATCCAAGTAGAAGCTCATGGTCACGATTGGTGACTTGTCTCCCCGCTCAAACTGATCCGAATAGGCTCTATCCACCGGTATATTTTCACGTGCGAAGAGATTCACCACACGAAGCAGCAATCCCTTTCGCGGCGGGTTTTCCATGGCAATTGCTATACGGTCAAAACCTGGATGCACCTCCTTTTCCAGCAGGACCTGAACACCTTCCTTATTTTCTACACCAAGACATGTCTTAAAATGACGAAGAGCTCTTCTCGGCTCGAATTTCTCGATATAATCCGCGCTGGCTGAAGCCAGGAAATGTTCGAACGCCTCAGCATCATCTTCATTTATGGATACTTCACCATCCCGCGCCATCCCCAGTGCATTGCGCAGAGGCTCCTCGCCATCCGGAGAGATTTGTGGACCGAAAATCAACGTGTCCAACCGAATTGTATCGTCATGACTGGAGTAGATGCGGGCAATTTGAATATCTTTGTCAATGTATTCCTTCAGAACCCCGGCCAAGGCTCTCATATCCCCACCAGGGGTTATATGAGTGACCATGGAACCGCTCTGACTATGCAGGGCCATGGATTGTTTCTCATCCCGGACCATGCCGGAGACCAAGGCCATGACGTGTTTTATCTGTTCCTCTTCACTGTGAGTTCGGAAATAATATTCCGGCATATCGCCCAAAAACCATGGAATCAGTTTTTCGGCGGATGCATGCAGTTTTTTTTCCACTTTACCACGAATAACCGACGGATCAACCTTCAAAGTATCGCCCATTGTTTACTCCGCTTGGTGTTTGAGGAACTCTCTCATATTGGTTTTGTGCATGGCCTGGTTCAAGGAGTCAAGCTTTGACAGATAATCATTCACAATGATTGTGAGACATTATAATTTCTTGTTTAACAACCCAATATCGTGGACATAAAGGACTTGCCGAGCTATAGATTAACAGGCCAGCCCCCGGTGGCGATATAGCAACCTGCCAACGAGGTAGTGACATGAAGAAAAGTGAAGTCGACACAGGAATACTCTTGGAGACCGGAACCAACGAACTGGAAATCCTTGAATTCTATATTGTCGAAACCATGGATAATGGCGAAGAAGTCAAAAATTATTTCGGAATCAATGTGGCCAAGGTCATGCAGGTTATCGAAACCCCCAATCTCGATCCACCGGAGTCGGCCCCACACCCGTCCTTCATGGGAACCATTCCGCTCCGTGACCTTATTTTGCCGGTTCTTGATCTGTCCGTATGGCTCGAACTCGAAATGCCGAAAACAGAACGGGATATCGTCATCGTGACGGAATTTTCAAAATCCGTCACAGGCTTCCTTGTCTCAGGCGTGACTGAAATCCACCGCGTGGGGTGGGGAGAAGTCATCCCCCCATCCAGCGTCATTTCACAATCCACCGATGCCATTGTCGGACTTGTGGACAAAGGAGGACGCTTCATTCAGCTTCTCGACCTGGAAACCATTCTGACCCAAATTCAGCCGGATATGGCACACGAATTCATCACGGCGTCCAGACAATACAAAATTCTGGTCGCCGATGATTCTGCCACAATCAGGATGATGGTCGAAAAGAATCTTACCCAAGCCAATTTTCTTCCATGCATCACCAATAATGGAGATGAAGCTTTGAGAAAGGCCATGTCATACAAGGCCCAGGCAGAAGAAGAAGGAAACGACATCACAGATTATGTTGATCTGGTTGTTTCTGATATCGAAATGCCACTCATGGATGGGTTCAGTCTGACAAAAAAGCTCAAGGAAGATCCGATATTAGGTAAATTGCCTGTTATCCTGTATTCGTCTATCATTACCAAGGAATTACGGCACAAGGGAGAATCCGTCGGAGCCAACATACAAATTTCCAAACCAGACCTGCACACAATTCCAGAAAAAGCTCTTGAACTTATTGAAGGAAAAACAGCGTGACCCATAACGGCGATGAAGTGCTTGAAGTATTCATAGAAGAAGCTGTCGAAAGGCTGACGGCAGTAGAAGCGGGTTTGTTAAAACTGGAGACACAGGCATCCAGTAACCCGACACTCGTCAATTCGATCTTTCGAGATGCCCATTCAGTCAAGGCAGGAGCCAACTTGCTCAAGCTCTCAGTCATCGAAGAGCTTGCACACAAGTTGGAAAATGTCCTGGAAATGATCCGCAAGGGAAAGCTCTACCCCAGCGAAGCAATTGTCACGGCCAGTCTTGAATCTGTCGACAAGCTCAGGGAGTTACTGGATGACGTGGAAAATAGCCACGATATCAGCATCCTGCTACATACCACGATGCTTGAGAATGCAGTTCAAAAAACACTTGAAGAGCATCCCCAATCATAGTGCGCCAAGAACCTGGGCGGAGCAATCCGCCCTCCAGGCTCTCAAGGGGGTTAATTCTTGAACGCTTTCAGAAATTCACCAGCTTCCTGCATTTGAGAAAATGACGTATTCTTGAAGACCTCACTTTCCACGGCTGCAAGAAATTCTTCATGACTGACTTCGTCAATATTGATCATCACACCCTTTATCTGAAAGTACATCTGTAAAAAAACTGCAAAGGGTTCGTCTGTTAAACACTTGGTAACGCTGCGGGCATCTGTCAACGTCGTGAACGGTTTATTCATTCCACCAAGATGAAACATATCCAGCCCGCTTTCCCCATCTGTCACCACACCAAGCAGGTTGAACGTTTTCAACTTCTCAACAAACTCGTCAGTGAGATTGGGAAATTCCATAATTTCTTTCTTGGGAAACATGGCCGCAAAAACCATCTGACCGGCTTCATCCGTCATAGTATGGCGAAAGACAGTCTCCTCATGGTTTTTCCGGGCCGCTTTGATGGTCTCATAGAGGTCGCAGGCGAAAGCAAGCTTAAGGTCTTCCATGACTTCGGTATTCATATTAATCTCCAATTTTATGCAGAGGTAGCGTCTTTTCAGCAGAGAGACAAATACGCTATCAGATTTCAGTAAGAGAACAGTGCGCCCCACACCTCATCTCTCAAAAAAAATGAAAGGTGTCCACACCACCATGCGAGGTAACACTCAAAGGCAGACTTACAGCCAATGAAGGCCTTGTAAATGACTAGATAATTCCATGCAGAGGGCCACCCGGAGCGCCCAAGGCATCCACCCGTTTTTCCACATCAGGATCAGCCTCCAGAGGCGGAGCATGGTATGTCTTGAGCCGAGCATCGATGATAACTGCGGTTTCTGCACCCCAGTGTTTGGCATGTGTGAACCCACCGACACCATACATATCAGTTGCCGGGTCCGAACGTGTGAAAGTGACCCAAAGGAAGTTATCCCAATCCATGGCGGTAAAATTGGCATCGTCCGCGACTACCACCATTGGGAAGCCTTCAATACCTTTGGCCTTGGCTAGACTCTGGGCCAGACGATCCAACGCGGGGTCTTGATAGTCTCTTTTCTTTTGATGCTTTGGTCCCTTGAGTACTAAAATTCCCGGAGCAAATATTTGTGGATCACGAAATCCGCGAGGTAAATCCATACCAGACGGCATCTCCGTTGCCAAAGAGCGTTGACGCTTACCGGCAGCAGCGAAGATCAATTTCGACCCCTGATTCAAGCTGATACCGGAGTAATCCAATGTATCAATGGTGGTTCGCGTCATAAAGTGCAAGTCGCGTTTCAAATCCACCCGTTCCAACATATGCCTGAAAAATTCCGGGATATTATGACAGTTGAGACCTGCCGGCATATCCTCCCTGGCTGATATAAATACATACTTTGACAAAGAGGTCTGTGTATTGCCCAGAAGAGCCATGGCATTGGTCAGAAGTTCCTGCGGCTGCCGCTCTTCGGCATACGGGACATATCGTTCACTCCCTACAGCCAGCAAAAGAGGATGAACTCCAGCGGCGTCGACCGCGTGCACCTCATGGACACCGGAAAAGACCGAAGGAACCAACTCGGCGGTCATTTCATGAATGAAATCACCGAAAACAGTGTCTTCCTGAGGAGGCCTTCCCACCGTGGTGAACGGCCAAATTGCACCGGTTCGATGGAAGACCTTATCCACTTTGAGCACCGGAAAATCGTGTGTTAAACTGTAATAGCCAAGATGATCACCAAACGGTCCTTCCGGTTTTTCCACGCCTTTGGATACAGTACCGCAGATACAAAAATCAGACTCTGCCGGGATGGGAAGTCCACCTTCACGGGCAACCATAGGGATACGATGACCACCCATGGCTCCGGCGAAAAATATCTCTGCAACCCCTTCGGGCAAAGGCATGACCGCCGCCAGGGTCATGGCAGGCGCTCCTCCGACAAAAATATTGACTTTCAACGCTTCGCCATTCTCAAGAGCCTGCGCATGATGATGCCCGATACCGCGATGAATCTGATAATGTAGTCCGATTTCCTTGTCCGGGATAAAATCATTCCCCGAAAGTTGGACCCTGTACATGCCAAGATTTGACCCGGCATAGCCTGGTGCATCAGGGCTTTCCGAATAAACCTGAGGCAAGGTTACATATCCTCCGCCATCCATGGGCCATGAAATAAGTTGAGGAAGTCTGGAGATGGTTGTCTCATTTTCCAGCACCGGTCCCCATTTTTTCTTTCTCGGTATGGTATGCCAGGCTGTTCGAGGTGCGCCAAGGTACTGCCAAGGACGTTTCAGCGCATCCAAAGGGCTGAGTTTGAGTTTCATCAATCGCTTTACTGTCTCAATAGTATCACGAAAAATGAACTGCATCCGCTCTTTGGTTCCATAAATATTGGCAGCCATGGGGAACCGGCACCCTTTCACATTCGTGAAGAGGAGAGCCGGCCCTCCGGCCTGAAAAACTCTGCGCTGAATGGCACCGATTTCGATATTCGCATCGATAGCCTTATCGATCTGTACAAGTTCACCTTTCGCCTCAAGTGCATCAAGGCATTGTCGAGTATTCGTATATCCCATTATGATTCCCTTTCAAGTTTGTGACAAAAGAATCTAGACGGAAAGAGAGGAAATGTTAAGAGAAGAGATGAAAGCGATTTCTGTGAGTTGGCCAGGACCTAATTCTGTGAGTTGGCCAGGACCTAATATTTATGATGAACTCTTTCGAAAGATTGCCAGACACAATCGTAGTGAAGAGATTCATGCCCACCGTACAAAGGCCGCATATCGTACTTCAACGGCTTCATGTATCGGAATTTTTTACTCCGGCAGGTATGACAATAGACTTCCGGATAGACACAGACAAGGCAATACGGCCTGAAATCATCACAGGTCTGCGCATTCCAGGGACGTTTTAGACCCAGTATGCATTTTTTCCTGAGAAAGACACACTCAAGACAATTATTTGTTATTGTTGAAACTTTACGCATTTAAAAACCTCCAAAAACACATATTTTCTCAGTCTGAAATGCAAGCATAGTTCCCACTTTTCTGAAATTATAATCTCCTTCCCAAGATTTTCTACACCAAGAGCGATAAACCCTATTTCATTTTCAAAGAATGAAAAACACCTGACAATTTATCCTCACTGCACTTTTCCAAAGTGGAGAGTTGTGATAATTCAAAAGTATATTGATCACTAGTCGCGGAGGAAAAATGCCCTTAATGCAATGGGATGAATCAATGTCAGTCCATGTTGATGCGCTTGATGTCCAACATCAACAACTCATATCCTTGATCAATGAGGCCTACGATGCGTTGCAAAGACACGATGAACACCACATGACAACGCTCATTTCGAAAATGACTGACTATGCCCACATGCATTTCGCCGTCGAAGAAAATTTACTGAAAAAACACGGATATCAGGATCTGGAGGGACATCGGTTCCAACACTCCCAGTTCATCCAGGATGTGACCAATTTCAGGAAATCACAATTTGATAGGACCAACCTGTCCCAAATTTTTGTCTACCTCAGCCGTTGGCTCAAGGCTCATATATTAGAAGAGGACAGGAAGTACATTCCCTACATGCCTCAACCTAAAACAGAATCAGAGATCGGGGACGACGACAGCGAGTAAGAAAGGAAAACACTCTTCACATCAGGACGAAAGATGAAAAGGTCTGTCGCATGCATGATGCGACAGACCTTTTCATCTTCTTTGGCGAGCCACGCAGGATTCGAACCTGCGACCTTCAGCTCCGGAGGCTGACACTCTATCCAGCTGAGCTAGTGGCCCGCGAACGCAAGTAGCTATCCTTCGCCTACTCCTTTGTCAAGACTACATCATTCCTGAAACAAAAGAAATATGACAACAGTGACAAAAGGCAGGCGTATGATTTCACTTGCAAAAATGTCTATAAAAAGTCTATAAGATCACGAGTATGATGATTCCGGGCTACCCCTTTCCTGTCTGTGCGCAAGCGGAATTACCCGGACAACCGGGGGGATTATGACAAAAAAACGAATCATTCTGGGAGTTACTGGAGCTAGTGGCAGTCTCTATGCTGCGACTCTTGTTCAAGCTCTCAGCGCCTGTGAGGACGTCGATTTGCACGTCATCATATCCGATGCTGCGCGAGAAGTCCTGCGGCTTGAAACAGATTTGTCACTCAATGATCTCGTTCCCCCCTCCTGTACCGAATACAATATCAAAGACATTGCAGCCCCTCCAGCCAGTGGCTCATGGCGACACCACGGCATGATTCTCTGCCCCTGTTCCATGGCAAGTCTTTCTGCTGTGGCTACCGGACTGGGCACCAACCTCATTCATCGAGCTGCTGACGTCACTCTCAAGGAGCGGAAAAGACTCATTATTGTCCCCCGAGAGGCTCCCTACAACACCATCCACTTGAAAAACATGCTCGCTGCGGATCAAGCAGGAGCCATCATCATTCCGGCAAGCCCCGGATTTTATCACCGACCGAAAACCATTGAGGATCTTGCAAATCACCTGGCAGGCAAGATTCTCGATCAACTGGATATCTCCCACACCCTCTACAAGAGATGGGGAAACTAGGAGGCGATGCAAATGGAAATAACTTGGTTCGGACATGCAAATTTCAGAATAGAAACCGAGGCGGCTTCTGTACTTATTGACCCTTTCTTTGTCGGAAATCCCAGTTCTCCAGCGACTTACAAGGAAATCGAACGGGGTGATATCATTCTGGTGACCCATGACCATACCGATCACATCGGCCAAACCCTTGAGCTTGCTATCAGACTTGATGCCGAAGTCGTTGCCATGCCTGAAATCATTCAAAGCCTGATTGGCATGGGACTACCGGAAAGCCTCGGAGTGGGCATGAACATAGGGGGAACGGTTGAGCGGCTGGGTATATCGATCAAGATGGTGCAGGCTCTGCATTCATCTATCAACGGGATGCCTGCGGGATTTATCCTCACCATGCCCGATGGCACCTGCCTCTACAATTCCGGGGACACAGGACTTTTCAGCGACATGGAGCTCTTCTCCAAATTTCACGACATTGATATTGCAATGCTCCCCATCGGCGGTCGCTATACCATGGACCCGCAACAAGCCGCCTATGCCTGCTCACTCCTGAAGTGTAAACGGGTTATCCCGATGCACTGGGGCACATGGCCCATCCTTGGCCAAAATACAGAATCCATGGCCGAACACCTTTCCCTGATGGCACCGGATACGAAGATGCTTGAACTGGAAATTGGGAAGCGGACAAAGATTTAAACCGAACGAGCAGCCTTCAGGCTCCCCAGAGCCGCGAGTATCTGAGCAGCCTTTTTTTTACCGACTCCCGGAAGAGTCCTGATATTCTGCTCATCTGCCTCGACCATGGCATCAAGAGAACCGAATCGATCCCAGAGAATACGCGCAGTCTGAGGCCCAATACCGGGCAAGGAGGTTAATTCGCTCTGCAAGACCGCTTTTTTTCGTGCCTTCCGCTGACGCCCCAGCACAAAGCGGTGGGCCGTATCGCGGACCATTTGCAAAAAAAGCAACTCAGCGCTTCCCGGTTTGAGAGGCATGGGATTCTTCCTGCCCGGCCTAAAAATGAGATCTGCCAACTCTCCGGCCCGTCGGGAAGGCCCTTTGGCGATGGAAGCCAACTCCCAGCACATTTCCTCAACACACTCCGAGAGAGCGTTCTCAACAGCAGAAATTTGTCCCCGCCCACCATCAATCAAAACAAGGTCAGGCCATGGCGGGCCGGAATCGACACGACGATGGACCCAAGCGGCCAATGCCGCATAATCATCACCCGCCCCTTCCAACTCAGGAAAGGAATAGACCCTTGACGCCTCTTTGTTTCGACGCCCTTCCTCGAAAACGACCTGCCCCACCCGCATACCAGTACCACCCAAGTGGGAAGCATCAATACACTCAATTCGAAAGGGTTCTTCGCTCAGCTTAAGAACTGAATACAGTCGTTCGGTGATGGTATCTTTCTTGATTCGAGCCTGCCGGGCAACGTTCTTTGCTATCTCCGACAGCTTCTTCTCCTGCGTGGTTGACGGTGCGACAAGTCGAACCGCCCCGGAACGACGCTCGGTCAGCACTTCTCCGAGCAAGGTATCCGAAACTTCATATGGTGCGATGATGACCGGGGGAATAAAGCGCCCTGCATTGTAGAACTGCAGCAAAAAGCTCTCCACGACTTCCGGACCTTCATCCAATGTCAATCCAGGCCAAAAGAACTGCTTTTCATCCAATAACCGTCCCTGCCTGATGAACAACAAACCAAGCCCCAGTCCCTGTTCATTTTCGGTCAAACCGAGGACATCACGATCTCTGTTATCATGAGTTACGACGACTTGACCTTCAACAGTCTTTTTTACCGCCTGAATCTGATCGCGCAAGAAAGCCGCTCTTTCAAATTCGAGAGCCTCAGAAGCTTCAGTCATCTGCTTGTGCAGAGAAGCAACCAATTCTCCAGATTTACCAGACAAAAGCATTTCGACTCGTCGCACCTGATCCGCATAGACATCAGAAGAGACCTCCAGAACGCAGGGAGCCAAGCATTGATGTATATCATAATAGAGGCACGGTCGGACTCTATTTCTGAAAACATGTTCACTGCATTTTCGCAAAGGGAAGACCTTGCCGAGCAGCTTCCAAGTCGCCCGTGCCGCTGAACCGGATGTAAATGGACCGAAATAAACCGATCCATCCCGAACAACTTTGCGGGTGATGGATAATCGCGGATAAACCGACTTCTTATCGAGTCGAAATAAAACATACTGCTTGTCATCCTTGAGCACGACATTATAGCGAGGTCGATGTTTCTTTATCAGTCCGGATTCCAGAATCAGAGCTTCCTTTTCAGTCCCAGTCAGTAGAATATCAACCGAACGTACCTTCCTGACAAGAGCCTCGGTCTTGGGAGTATGCCCTGCGTTTTTTTGAAAGTAGGATGCAAGCCTTCTCCGGAGCCTTTTGGCTTTACCAACGTAGATGATTCTTTCTTTCTCATTTTTCATGAGATACACGCCGGGAGTGTCTGGAAAATCAGCGGCAAAAAATTTGAACTCTTCACTCATGGCACTGTCTTTTTTTTTCAACAAAAAATATCATTTGTTCATCATAAACCATTTCAAACTGAAAATCATCTCAAGAATGGTGCACTCAACAGTATACAATTAAAGGATAAAAAAGAACATAACACTGCTCTAGATACATTTTTTTGTACGGTTAAAATTTTTTTACTCTGGAACATTTTTTTGCAAAACCCTCTTGCCAAAACCTTCTCATCTGGGATAAAGACAGTGTCAGTTTAAGCGTTCACTCAGTGAAAACCGCAAAAAAAGGAAGATTTATTATGAAACGTTTGATCATGCTCGCAGTCCTGTGCGCCTTTGTGCTCAGCGCAGCTGCTGCATCAGCTGCCGACCTGAAGATGAGCGGTGATTTCATCACCGACGCTCAGTGGCAGTCCAACTGGAACTTCAAAGACAACGGCGCTAAAGACAACGACGATCGCGTGTTTGACATCAAACAGCGTATCAACCTGGTCTTCGACTTCGTTGCTAACGAAAACCTGAAAGCAGTCATCTACCTGCGCTCCAACACCAACTGGGGTAAAGGCGACACCGCTGTCGGCGCTGAGTCCGCTACCATGAACCTGCGTCGCGGTTACCTGGACTTCACCTACCCCGAGACTTCTGTTCGCACAAAGCTCGGTTACATGGGTCTGTCCTTGCCAGCAGCAGTTGGCGGCGGTTCCTTCATCCTTGATGAAGAAGTTTCTGCCATGACCATTTCCGGCGATATCACCGACAACGTTGGCTTCATGGCCGGTTTCATCCGCCCCTACGCTAACGATGACGAAAGCGAAGACTTCATGGATGCATATGCTGTTGCTCTGCCCATGACCTTCGATGGCTTCTCCCTGACTCCTTTCGGTGTCTACGGCAGCATCGGCGACAACACCTCTGGTGCTGATCTCGCTGGTACCAACGCTGCTGGCTTGGCTTCCATGAACGCCACCACCAACGCTTCCGGCTCCGACTACGAAGGCGCTTACTGGTTGGGCATGGCTTTCACCATGGACCTGTTCGATCCTTTCGTTCTGAATGCTGACATCAACTACGGTAACGTTTCTTCTGATGTTGATCAGAACGACCGTTCCGGTTGGATGATGGACGCAGCTTTGGAATACAAAGGTTTTGATTTCATGACTCCTGAAGTCTTCTTCGCCTATTCTTCTGGTGAAGACGGAAACAGCACCTCTGGTGACGCCGGTTCCGAGCGCATGCCTGTCATGGCTGCCTCCAACTGGGCTCTGGGTTCCTTCTTCTTCGGCGGGGACTACTTCCTGCAGGGTTCTATCGCAGAACGTAACGATTACCTCGGCTTCTGGGCCCTGGGTCTGTCTTTGAAAGACATCCAGTCCTTTGCTGACGGCATGACTCACACTGCTACCATCCTGTACGCTCAGGGTACCAACGATAAAGATGTTGCTACTGACTCCGGTTCCTCTACCAACATCTCCTACGGTCGTACTCTGACCGAAGAAGACAGCCTGATTGAAGTCGACTTCAACACCTACTACAAGCTCTACGACGAGCTGACCATCGGTCTGGAGTTGGGTTACTTGAACCTGGATGCTGACGAAAACTACTGGGGTGCTGACAACGAAGGCGGCGACGCTTGGAAGGTCACCACTGGTATCGCTTACTCCTTCTAAGCTCGCTTAGAATCAGTCAGCATTCAGCTACTACTTCACTGAAGTGACGCTGAGGGCCGGGGAGTGCAAACCCCGGCCCTCTTTTTTGTTTTTTTGACTGCCTGACGAGACTCGACTTTTTAGTATGGGTCGGATATATGAAATTCCCTTGGTCAGCAGAAAAACGCTGACACACTTTCTACTCAAGCCCGAGGTCGCGATGCCCTGTAGAGAATTGATATATACGACGACAAAAGACTGGTCAGAGATAGCCAAATGGCTCGATCAACGAAAAGATCCGGATACCAAAGTCGATACCATCGTCCGCGAAATTCTAAAAAACGTGCAGACCAACGGAGATGCGGCACTGGCACAATACACTGCCCAATTCGATTGCCCACATTTTACGACTGATCAAATCAAAGTCCCAGCACATGCCATTCGTGCTGCTTTGGCGGAACTCCCGGAATCTGATGCCGCGATTCTCGAAGAGGCCATTACACGAGTGCGCTCTTTTCATGCCAAACAAAAAGAAGAGTCATGGTGGACCACGAGTCAAGACGGAACCATTCTCGGACAAATGGTTCGCCCGGTTGACAGAGTAGGCCTCTATGTTCCCGGGGGACAAGGCGGGGAAACCCCCCTTATCTCCAGCTTGATCATGAATGCCATCCCGGCTCAGGTTGCTGGTGTTAATTCCATAGCGGTGACTTCCCCACCGAGACAGGATGGTACGCTCAACCCGTATATACTCGCCACCGCAGCACTGCTGGAATTGGATGAGGTATATCTGGCTGGCTCAGCCTGGGCCATCGGAGCCTTAGCCTATGGAACGCAGACCATCGCCCCATGTGATGTCCTGGCCGGGCCTGGAAATATTTTTGTGGCTACGGCCAAATCTCAACTGATTGGTCAAGTTGGCATCGATATGGTCGCTGGCCCGAGCGAAATTGCCATCCTTGCTGACAGTTCGGCAAATCCGGAATGGCTGGCAGCAGATATGCTTTCTCAAGCGGAACACGATCCTCTTGCAGCGTCGTTGCTGGTCACTCCTGACACCAAATTGGCAGCAGCGGTCAAAGAGGCACTGAAAACTCAGTGCAAGGATTTGCCTCGCGGAGAGATTGCAGCACAATCCCTCACGGATTGGGGCGGTATCATCACAGTCCCAGACCTTGAGATCGGAGCGGAACTCATCAATCTCTTGGCACCTGAACACCTTGAACTTGCTCTGGCAGACCCTTGGCTGATGCTCGGATCAATCCGCCACGCCGGGGCAATCTTCATGGGCCACAATTCCCCTGAACCAGTTGGTGACTACTTTGCGGGTCCCAACCATGTTCTTCCGACACTTCGGACTGTTCGATTTTCATCCGCACTTTCCGTTCAAAATTTTTGTAAAAAATCCAGCGTGATTGCGACAAGCCCGAAATATGTTGCAGAACACGGAAACAAGATAGCCAGATTGGCGAGATTGGAAGGTTTAGAAGCCCACGCACGGAGCGTGGAATGCCGCAATAAATAGCGAAAATATCTAGAGATTGTTTTTTGTGTAATTTCACTAAAAACGCCCTCAGAACCTTCTCTTGTCATGAATTGGCATCCACGACCTTTGACCATAAGAACCATAGAGGGAGAAATTGACATGGCTGCTGTCCTTGAGACCAACATCACGGAATACCCGCTCGTATCAAAAGGCAAGGTCCGCGATATTTACGAGATTGACGAGACAACCCTGCTGCTGGTGACGACAGATCGTATTTCCGCCTTTGATGTAGTCATGCCTGACCCTATCGACGACAAGGGAAAAGTGCTGAACCAGATCACTTTGTTCTGGATGGAGAAGATGACGGATTTGGTCGACAATCACATTATCGCGACCAACGTGGACGAGTACCCTGCCCCCCTACATAAATACAAGGCAGAACTTCAGGACCGGAGTGTTCTGGTCAAAAAGGCCAAACCATTGCCTATCGAATGTATTGTACGTGGCTTCATTACTGGTTCAGGCTGGCAGGACTATCAAAAGACAGGTGAAGTCTGTGGGCAGACGCTCCCTGAGAATCTTCAGGAATCGGAGATGCTCGAAAAGCCGCTTTTCACGCCCTCCACTAAGGCAGATCTGGGCGACCATGACGAGAATATAACCCTTGAAGCAGCCGCAGAATTAATCGGTGATGACATGATGCGAAAAGTTGAGAAACTTGCTCTAGATATATACACTAGAGCTCGTGATTATGCGAAGCAACGAGGTATACTTATCGCCGACACCAAATTTGAATTCGGCATGATTGACGAAGAACTCATTCTCATAGATGAAGTTCTGACCCCCGATTCTTCGCGCTTCTGGCCCATGGAAGGGTATAAAGCAGGCCAGTCTCAGCCCAGTTTTGACAAGCAGTATTTCCGTGACTGGCTTGTTCAAATCGGTTTCAACAAGCAACCGCCTGCCCCCTCTATCCCGCAGGAAATAGCAGCTCAGACCAGAGCAAACTACATGAAAGCTTACAGCCTGTTGACCGGTTCAGAGCTGACAGTCTAAAAATTCCACGCACCAGAAAAGCACGTTATTCTATGCCTTTCTGGACAGAAAATGAGACAAGATAAAACTATGATTGAATGGTTACAATTGATCGGACTGGTGTTGCTGGGATTGATAGTCGGCAATATGATTCGTCGCTTGTTCTCCGGTAAAGGGTGAGGTCCAAGTCATGATTCATGCGGCTGGACGCCGCCTCCAAAAAATGATCAGGAAACATAAAACTCTCTCTGGGGACACAGTGTCACTTGACAGATGTCTTGTTTACAACTACTAATCCCCTCTTGCCTTGCTCCCCCCTATTGTTTGGGGAGGGCCAATGACCAAAAGGAGTTATATAAAATGGCTAACAACTACGAGACGCTCGTTCTTCTGTCTCCCGAGTTGGCTGAGGACAACAGGAAAGAAATCCTGAGCAACCTCACCTCCATCGTGGATCGCGAAGGCGGCACAATGGTTGAGACCGACGACTGGGGAATGCGCCAACTGGCTTACCCTGTCGAAAAGCAGACCCGCGGTTATTATGTGCGTTTGGTCTACACTGCCCCCGGTGCGCTGGTGGCAGAACTGGAACGCAACATCCGCATTACCGACGGTATCTACAAATTCATGACCGTCAAACTGGCTGCCTAGGAGGTTTCACCATGGCATTTCGCAAAAAGTTCACCCCGAGGAAGAAGTTCTGCCGCTTCTGCGCGGACAAAGAACTCCCCATGGATTACAAGCGTCCCGACATCCTTCGTGATTTCGTGACCGAGCGCGGCAAGATCATTGCCCGTCGCATCACCGGCACATGCGCCAAGCATCAGCGCCGCCTGACCAACGAAATCAAGCGCTCTCGTCAAATGGCCCTCCTGTTCTACACCACCGTTCACAGCACTGATGTGAAAAAGCGTAGCTCCATATAAGGAGGAGGACCAATGAAACTTATTTTACGCGCCGATGTTGATGCCCTTGGTCGACTCGGAGAAATCGTTAATGTCAAGCCTGGTTATGGCCGCAATTACCTGATTCCCCAGGGACTTGCCAAGCCTGCAACCAATGCCAACCTCAAAGCCTTTGAGTTGGAGCGTCGCAAGCTCCAGGCCCAGGCTGACTCCCTTCGTGCCCAGGCCGAAGGTATGGCTGAAAAAATTGCTTCTCATCCGGTTGAAATCGAAGTTCGTGTTGGTGAAGGTGACAAGCTGTACGGCTCTGTCACGACTGCCAACATTGGCGATGCAATGGAAGCTGCTGGTATCGACATCGATCGCCGCAAAATCCTGCTGCCTGAGCCAATTCGTGCACTGGGTGAATATAAAGTTGAAATAAAACTGCACCCGGATGTACGCGGCGAATTGAAACTCACCGTTGTTCGCCACGGCGGTCCCATCCAGGAAGAAATCGAAGAACCCGTTGAGGGTGAGGCTGTCGAGGAATCAGTAGAGACCACCGATGAAGCCGAAGTCACAGAGGCCTAGATCAGGCCAGTTCGATACCAATACGGAAGAGGCCCTTGGTAGGGCCTCTTCCGATCTCCTACGCAAACTCCCTCCCCAGAATCTTGAGGCTGAGCAGGCCGTCATTGGTGGTGTGTTCCAGTCCAACACCATGTTCCATGAGTTGGTAGATGTTGTTGACGCAGACGACTTCTACTCTCCAGCACATCGGACAATCTTCCAAGGTTTTATTGAACTTTACAATAAGCAAAAGCCCATAGATCTCGTCACGGTCAAGGACTACCTGGA